>NZ_CP054141.1:4200000-4464517 GCF_013284035.1 Flavobacterium sp. M31R6 | reverse complement strand
ACAGGTAATTTAGTTTTTGTTATAAAGGTATCTAGGTCAACATAATTGACATTTACTCTAGCAATCGAACCCATTGTGGCTTGAACGACTTTCGGATTGTAAATATCAACCGTTTCTCTTGAGCATACCAGTTGCTGGATTCCAAACCAATCGCACAGTCTGAGAATAGTCCCCAAATTACCGGGATCACGAATAGAGTCAAGTGCAACAACAAGTCCAGACTCGATTATTTTTTTTTCTAAAGGAATTTTGAATACTGCTAAACAGGTATTCGGTGTGGACAAAGCACTAATTTTATTTAATTCATTTTCTGAAATAATACTCCTTTTGAGAGAGGCGACATCCTTAAAATCTTCATTGGTTGTATAAAGATGTTCTAATTCAAAATTTGATTTTACTAATTCTTGAATTACTTTTACACCCTCGGCAAAAAACAATTGATTTGCAAAACGATGTTTTTTTTGTTGCAAACTGGATATAAGCTTTATTTGGTTTTTACTAAGCATAAAAAAATGTACTTTTGAATTAAATATTCTATAATACGAGTCCCCTCATGAATAAATTTTTTTCTTCCTCTAAAACAAAAAAGCGGTTTGCTGGGTATCTTGGGCAATCCATATTTTTTGAGAAGAAAAAGAGTCTTGCAAAAATATCACTATTTATCCTAATTAGTGTTCTTTTCTATGCTTGTAATTCGGAAAAGCGGGTTCCTGCCAGAAAACAGCTCCTTGTCAAAAATGAAATCTTTGAAAATGGCAAATTGCTCAAGAATCAAACCATATATGATCAGTTGTACCAGCAACCAAACAGTAAAGTGCCCTTAATAGGCTATCGATTTTATTGAATTTGTATAATTTGGCCAATCCAAATCCTGATTCTACATTCAATTTAAAATATTTAAACAATAAAAAGAAATACGATAGGGAAGTCAAATGGCTTTCGGCAAAACAAATTGAAGGACTTCGTAAATCTTTTTGGTATCTGGGGTTTCATAATTTTTTAAAAGAAACGGGGGAAGCTCCTGTAATTTTGGATACCTTAAAAGCTAAAAAATCACTAGTAAGACTTAAAAGTTATTATTTTAACAATGGTTACTTTGATGTCGATGCAACCTATAAGCGAGATTCTTTAGCTCCTAAAAACGCAAAATTAAAATACTATCTGACAACTGGAAATCCTTATTTTATTGATTCCTTAAGGACGGCGATTGAAACACCTGTTTTAGACTCTATTTATAAAACTTCAAAATCGCTTATCGTTCCTGGTAAACAATATAAAACCGAAGATTTTGAAGGTGAAAAAAATCGAATAACCACTCTTTTTAGAAACCATGGAGCTTATCGTTTTCAGGCTAATTATGTCACTTTTGATATTGATACCATAAATAAAAAGACAAGGCTAATGTAACCTTGAATGTTGGAGATTATTCTTATCAGGAAAATGATTCTACCAAGACAGAGCCATTTAAATTATATAAAATCAGCGAGATTAAAATTTACACCGATTATAAGCCGGAAAGACATGATTTAGCAATTAAAGATAGTGTGACGTATAACAACATGAATTTGTATGGATATGAAAAAATCAAATACCGCCCGCATGCTATAACAGACGCCGTTTTCCTAACTAAGGGAAGTTTCTTTAATGACAACAAAACCGTTTTGACTACTCGGTATTTGAATAATTTAAAGATATTTAATTATCCCACCATACAATATCAGGTTGACCCGAAAGACACATTAGGTGAGTCCTTGGTTGCCAAGATTTATTTAACTCCCCGCAAAAAATACAGTTTTGGCTATACTTTGGATGTTACGCATTCGAATATAGAAGATTTTGGGATTACGGGTAGTATTACGGAAACAATCCGAAATGTTTTTAATGGTGCTGAGACTTTAGAGCTTTCGGCCAGAGGAAATATAGGTGCTTCAAATGATATTGCTGATTCAAATGATAGTTTTTTTAATGTATCAGAATATGGTTTAGATGCCAAGCTGAACTTCCCACGAATTCTATTTCCCGTTAAAACGGAAAAAATAATTCCGAAAAGCATGATACCGTCCACGGTGTTTAGTCTAGGTCTTTCTAAGCAAACCAATATTGGATTGGATAAAGAGAATTTTACCGGGTCGCTTTCTTATAACTGGACACCTAAAAAGAACACTACTACGAGATTTGACATATTAAATTTTCAGTATGTGCGCAATCTGAATCCTGAAAATTATTTTCATGTCTATAATAGCTCCTATGATGCTTTGAATAATATTGGGAAAACATATAATACCAATACAAGTTATGTTGATGGAGACAATAATTTGATTATTGAAAGCGGAACCTCTGGTTTTACAAAAGATGTTTTAGCACTGCAGACAGTTTTGAGACCAGATAATCAAGAATACCAAGATGTAAGTAACATTGAGCAGCAAAGAATAAGACTTACCGATAATGACTTTATTTTGGCAACCAATTTTAATTTCACGAAAACAAGTAAGAAAGATTTACAAGACAATACCTTTTATACTTTTAGAACCAAAATAGAATCTGCAGGAACATTACTGTCTTTAATTTCAAACGTAAGCAACATTCCTAAAAACGAAAATGGGAACTATGAAATTTTCAATTTAGAATATTCGGAATATATAAAAACGGAATTTGATTTATTAAACATTGGAATGTAAATAAGGCAAATGTATTTGCGATGAGAGCTTTTTTTGGTATTGCAATTCCTTATGGAAATTCTAATTCAATTCCTTTTTCGAAGAGTTATTATGCAGGAGGGGCTAATGATAATAGAGCATGGCAGCCTTATAATTTGGGGCCAGGGAGCAGTTCTTTTTCTAATGACTTTAATGAAGCCAATATGAAAATTGCAATTAGTGGTGAATACCGATTTCTAATTGCCGGAAAATGGAATGGAGCTCTTTTTGCCGACGCAGGAAACATTTGGAATGTTTTGGATGTAGTGAACTATGAGCCTGCAAAATTTAATTCGATAGAAGATTTAAAAGAAATGGCTTTGGGTACTGGATTTGGGATACGATATGATTTAGGCTTTTTTGCGGTTAGAGTAGATATGGGATTCAAAACATACAATCCTGCCTTAGAAATGGGCGATAGATGGTTCACTCAATATAATTTTGCAAATTCAGTATTTAATTTTGGTATCAATTACCCTTTCTAAGTGCTAATTAATTCTTATTTTTGCAAACTATAATCTAAAAACTAAAAAAAAACAATTAAAAGAAAAATTACAATGGCACACAATATCAAACCCGGAGTAGCTACAGGCGATCAAGTACAAGAAATTTTCAATTATGCAAAAGAAAAAGGTTTTGCACTTCCAGCTGTAAATGTTATTGGATCGGACACAATTAATGGAGTATTAGAAACAGCTGCAAAACTAAACGCGCCGGTTATTATCCAATTTTCAAATGGTGGAGCACAATTTAATGCAGGAAAAGGACTTTCAAATGCTGGAGAAAAAGCCGCTATCGCTGGTGGTATTGCTGGAGCAAAACACATTCACACATTAGCTGAGGCATACGGAGCTACTGTTATTTTGCATACTGACCACTGTGCTAAAAAATTATTGCCTTGGATTGACGGGTTGTTGGACGCTTCAGAAGAGCACTTTGCTGCAACTGGAAAACCATTATTCTCTTCTCACATGATCGATTTATCTGAAGAGCCAATCGAAGAAAACATCGAAATCTGTAAAGGTTATTTAGAAAGAATGAGCAAAATGGGGATGACCCTAGAAATCGAACTTGGAATCACTGGTGGTGAAGAGGACGGTGTGGACAACTCTGATGTAGATAGCTCAAAATTATACACTCAACCTTCTGAAGTATCTTATGCTTACGAAGAATTATCAAAAGTGAGTCCAAGATTTACAATCGCTGCTTCTTTTGGAAACGTACACGGTGTTTACAAACCAGGTAACGTAAAATTGACTCCAAAAATCTTAAAAAATTCTCAAGATTACGTTCAGGAAAAATTCAAAACTGGACCAAATCCTGTTGATTTTGTTTTCCACGGTGGATCTGGTTCTACATTGGAAGAAATCAGAGAAGGAATTAGCTACGGTGTTGTAAAAATGAATATTGATACTGATTTACAATTTGCATTTACTGAAGGAATCCGTGATTTTATGGTTAACAATATTGAATACCTTAAAACTCAAATTGGAAATCCAACTGGTGCTGATGCTCCAAACAAAAAATACTACGACCCAAGAAAATGGTTGCGTGAAGGTGAACTAACTTTTATTGCAAGACTTGAGCAAGCATTTGCTGACTTAAACAATGTGAATACACTATAATTTTACATTTCAGATTTTAGACTTCAATGAGAAATCTAAAATCTGAAATTTTGATCTAAAATAAAAAAAGATGGCTTGGTTTAAAAGAAAAGAAAAAGGAATCACTACGGCTACCGAAGACAAAATGGACATTCCAAAAGGACTTTGGTACAAATCACCTACAGGGAAAATTATCGATGCTGAAGAATTAGCGCGTAATCTATTTGTAAGTCCCGAAGATGGTTTCCATGTTAGAATTGGGAGTGAAGCCTATTTTGATATTTTATTTGACAATAATGAGTTTGTTGAATTAGATAAAAATATGACTTCTAAAGATCCATTGCATTTTGTTGATACCAAAAAATATGCAGATCGATTGAAAGAGGTGATGGAAAAAACACAACTTAAAGATGCGGTGCGCACTGGAGTTGGAAAATCCAAAGGAAGAGAATTGGTAATATGCTGTATGGATTTTGCCTTTATTGGTGGATCTATGGGAGCAGTTGTTGGAGAAAAAATTGCAAGAGGAATTGATCATGCTATCAAAAACAGATTGCCTTTTGTAATGATATCCAAATCAGGAGGTGCCAGAATGATGGAAGCTGCTTATTCTTTAATGCAATTGGCAAAAACATCTGTAAAATTGGCGCAACTAGCCGAAGCTAAATTACCTTATATCTCACTTTGTACTGATCCAACTACTGGAGGAACAACTGCTTCTTATGCAATGTTGGGAGATATCAATATTTCTGAGCCAGGTGCCTTAATTGGTTTTGCTGGTCCACGTGTGGTGAGAGATACGACAGGTAAGGATTTGCCTGAAGGATTTCAAACTGCCGAGTTTCTTCTCGAACATGGTTTCTTGGATTTTATTACGCCTAGAAAAGAATTGAAAGATAAAATTAACTTATATATCGATTTGATTCAAAACAATGATATTAGATAAATGAAAATCCCGAGCAATCGGGATTTTTTATTTTATAACTACTTTTTTGGTCTTCCTTTTTTGAGCTCTTTTTCGGCTATTTTAAATACCAGTTTTTCTCTCCATTTGGCATAACGGCTTTTGAAGGTTACTTTTATAGCACTGTCTACAGCGCCATGCATGAATAAACTCCAAACACTGGCTATTTTACGTGTAATAGATCGATCCCATGCACGAAGCGTCAGGGAGAAAGAGCCGTCAATATACCGCATCCAGTGCCACATTCCGGTTGGCATAAACAAGGTGTCTCCGTGTTCCAGAAAAACTTCATAACCTTCAACTCCTTTTAGTGCGGGGAATTTTTCGAAATCTGGATTGGCAACATCATAATCTTCTAAAGCATAGGTCGTATTGGGAATGCAGTAGAGCCTTTTTTTCCATTTGTAGTCAAATAATATAATGTGTTTTCTTCCTCCAAAATGAGTGTGGAAAAGATGTGGTAAGTCGATATCATAATGTAAAAAGGTGATAGCCCGGGAACCTCCAAAAAACATGGCTGGCATGCTTTCTATAAATCCGCCCATCAATTCTTTGGGAACTTTTACATCATTAAGTAAGTCGGGTCTGTGTTTGAAAAGATTAAAGAAAAAAATACGCAAGTCTGTTGGTTCTTTTTTTATTAAATCCAAATATTCGCAAAATTTCATACTGGCAATAGAAGCATTGATAACTTTGGTAGGATCAGCTTTGGAATTATCTACTAGTTTTACTTCAATATCTCCCGCGATTTCCTTGAAATAATCGGTAGACCATTTTTCTCTTGCAGGCCAATCCTTAGTTAGCCCTTTTATGATTAATGGCTTTCTTTTATCTAAATAATTTTTTTTAAAATCTTCTCTAGAAATAGATTCAACAGTATCAACAGATTTTAGGATAAAACTCATTTATTTATTTTTTTAATTTAAATAGGTCTGCCTACCAAAAATACCTAATTATTTCTAGTCTTCAAAATTTACAATTAAATAACAAAAACGTAATATGTTACATTCCAGTTCGAATGGCTTCCACAGGATCTAGTTTAGATGCGCTAATAGCTGGAAGGATTCCTGAAATAAGTCCTATAACAGCAGCTAGGCCTGTTCCTAAAAGAATGTTTCCAAGTCCCAAAACAAATTCAAAGTCTAACACCTTTGTCAAAATCATAGCAATTATCCAAACCATAAATAAACCAATAATTCCTCCCAATACAGAAAGTATTATGGCTTCGAATAAAAATTGAAACAATATAAAACGATTTTTGGCTCCCAATGATTTTTGAATCCCAATGAGGTTGGTGCGTTCTTTTACGGAAACAAACATAATGTTCGCAATTCCGAAACCACCCACCAGTAATGAAAAGCCACTGATAATCCAGCCAACCACGTTCATCTGACTAATAATGTTATCGATAAGTTCTAGAAATCCACCAAAAACATTAATGAAGAAATTATCAATTTCGCCGGCTTTCAATCCTCTAAAATTTCTTAATTTTTGTGTTATCTCACTTTTATATTCTTCCATATCTACCCCTTTTTCGGGTTTGAATATAATTACATTCGTTAAATTTGGATTATTATCGCCATACAGCCTGCGCACAAAATTAACGGGAATAAAAGCTGCGCCGTCATTGCTGTCGCCAATTGAAGAGCCTTCCTTCTTTAAAACACCTATAACGGTAAATCGTTGGCCATACAATCTTACATTTTTACCTAGGGGTTCTGAGTCATCAAAAAGTGATTTAGCAATATCGTTACCAATTACAATAACAGGAGTTCCTGAGTTCGCTTCGGATTCATTATAAAATCTTCCCTTTTCAAATTCCAATCCCTGGATGTCTATAAACTCATAAGAAACAGGAACAATATTTACATCACTCACTGTTTTGGATTCGTATTTTATCGATTCCCTTTTGGTGAATATTTGATATCCTAATTGGTCTGTATGGGTCATTGCGTTTTTTAGGTAGACATATTCAGTGTATTTTACATTGGGGAATTGCTCTCTTTTCCACTGTGGGATATCCGACGGGCCAAAAGAAAATTTCAATAAATAAATAGTATTTTTATCCAGACTGCTTAACTCTTTTGAAATTTTTCTGTCCAAAGAATCTACTGCCGCAAGTACAGCTATTATAGAGAATATACCAATAGTAACCCCCAATAAAGAAAGTAATGTTCTTAATTTATTACTGCGTAAAGCATTCATGGCAAAACCAAAACTCTCTTTTAATAATCGTAGGTAAACTAGCATGTTTTTTGAATTTGTATTAGTGTAAAATTCTATCTTTTTATTTCTTCCGAAAAGTATTTAAAATTTGGTTGTCAGGAACCGCTTTTTTTATTTTAATTAAGAAGAAATTTCATCGCAGCGGTTTCAAAAACCAAAAAAAAATACATTTAACAATAGGTATGTTATTTTAAGACATTGTTACATATTTTTTATTGAATTATATTATCAAAAAAAACTATTTTTGCACTTTATAATCATAACTACTCAATGAACACAACAAAAACAATCCAATCAGCATTAATTTCGGTCTTTTCAAAAGAAGGTCTTGAACCAATTGTGAGAAAATTGCATGAGCAAAATGTAATTTTTTATTCTACAGGAGGAACCGAGGAATTCATTAAAAATTTAGGAATCCCTGTTATCCCTGTTGAAGATGTTACTTCTTATCCTTCAATTTTAGGAGGAAGAGTTAAAACATTGCATCCAAAGGTTTTTGGGGGAATCTTAAACCGTCAAGATAATGAAAGCGATGTACAGCAAATGCAGGAATACAACATTCCGCAAATTGATTTGGTAATTGTTGATTTATATCCTTTTGAAAAAACAGTTGCTTCAGGAGCTAGTGAGTCAGCTATTATTGAAAAAATAGATATTGGTGGTATTTCATTGATTCGTGCTGCCGCAAAAAACTTTAAAGATACCGTAATCGTTCCTTCAATGGATCAATATAGTCTGTTTTTGGACATGATTACCTCTCAAAATGGAGCAACAACATTGGCAGACAGAAAATTATTGGCGACCAAAGCTTTTCATGTTTCTTCGCATTATGACGGTGCTATCTTTAATTATTTCAATACTGACGAAACAATCTATAAAGCAAGTATAGAAAATGGACAAGTATTGAGATATGGAGAAAACCCACATCAAAAAGGATTTTTCTTTGGAGATTTCGACGCAATGTTCACCAAAGTTCATGGTAAAGAATTATCATATAACAATTTGTTGGATGTTGATGCTGCAGTAAACTTAATTCATGAGTTTAAAACTGACGGACCGACATTTGCAATTTTAAAACATAACAATGCTTGTGGATTAGCTACAAGAGATACTATTTCTGAAGCTTACAATGTGGCGTTGGCTTGTGATCCTACTTCTGCTTTTGGAGGTGTGTTGATTGCTAATACGACAATTGATGTGGCTACCGCAAATGAAATTAATAAATTATTCTGTGAAGTTGTAATCGCGCCATCTTATGATGCAGAAGCAATTGCTATTTTACAAGAAAAGAAAAATAGAATTATTTTAATTCAAAATGATGTTGAATTGCCTCAAAAACAGGTGAGAACATGTTTGAATGGATTATTGATTCAAGAAAGAAACAACATCACTGATACTAAATCAGACTTAAAAACCGTTACAACAACAGCACCTACAGAGCAAGAAATTGAAGATTTGATTTTCGCTTCTAAAGTGTGTAAGAATACTAAATCAAATACGATTGTCTTCGCTAAAAACGGTACTTTAATCTCTTCGGGAACAGGACAAACATCAAGAGTAGATGCATTATTGCAAGCTATTGAAAAAGCAAAAGTTTTTGGATTTAGTTTGGAAGGTGCTTCTATGGCAAGTGATGCTTTTTTCCCATTCCCAGATTGCGTTGAGATAGCAAAGAAAGCTGGAATAACAGCGGTGATTCAACCAGGAGGATCGATAAAAGACGAATTGAGCATTAATTATTGCAATGAAAATAATCTTGCGATGGTATTTACAGGAACACGTCATTTTAAACATTAATTTGTTTAACTTTGTGCGTAATTTATTTATAACTTTTTAACCCCTAAAAGGCATATGGGATTTTTTGATTTCATGACCGAGGATATTGCGATAGACCTTGGTACAGCAAACACTTTAATCATTCACAATGACAAAGTCGTAATTGACAGTCCGTCTATTGTTGCGCGTGATAGAATATCAGGCAAAATTATTGCAGTTGGTAAGGAAGCCAATATGATGCAAGGTAAGACGCATGAAAACATTAAAACAATCAGGCCTTTAAAAGATGGTGTAATTGCAGATTTTGATGCTTCTGAAAAAATGATCAGTATGTTTATCAAAAGCATACCGGCATTGAAAAAAAGAATGTTTACACCTGCCCTAAGAATGGTGGTTTGTATTCCTTCTGGTATTACCGAAGTGGAGATGAGAGCGGTAAAAGAATCTTGTGAGAGAGTAAACGGAAAAGAAGTATACTTAATACATGAGCCTATGGCTGCCGCAATTGGTATCGGAATCGATATTATGCAACCAAAAGGAAACATGATTGTTGACATAGGTGGAGGAACAACTGAAATTGCTGTAATTGCATTAGGCGGAATTGTATGTGATAAATCGGTAAAAATTGCCGGTGATGTTTTTACAAATGACATTGTTTATTACATGCGTACACAACACAACCTTTTTGTTGGAGAAAGTACCGCTGAAAAAATAAAAATTCAAATTGGTGCAGCCATTGAAGACTTAGAAACTCCTCCAGAAGATATGTCTGTTCAAGGAAGAGATTTATTAACCGGAAAACCAAAACAGGTTGAGGTTTCTTATAGAGAAATTGCAAAAGCATTGGATAAATCAATTCAACGAATTGAAGATGCGGTAATGGAAACATTATCACAAACTCCTCCCGAATTAGCTGCCGATATTTATAATACAGGTATTTATCTTGCAGGTGGTGGATCTATGTTGAGGGGGCTTGATAAAAGAATCTCCCAAAAAACAGATTTACCGGTTTATATTGCCGAAGATCCATTGAGAGCGGTAGTAAGAGGAACTGGAATGGCTCTTAAGAATATTACGAAGTTTAAAAACATTTTGATTAAGTAATAACCTTTTTACTGAAGTTACTTTATATCTAACATTCAATATACCGTTAAGAAATGCAGCAAATATTTTCATTTATTATAAAAAACAGTAATAGAATACTGTTTTTGCTGCTTTTGGGTATTGCGTTATCCCTTACCATACAATCTCATTCTTTTCATAGAAGTAAAGTCATCAGTTCCGCTAATTTTCTGAGTGGTGGTGTTTATGAGAGAATAAATTCTGTGGAAGAATACCTTCACTTAAAAGAACAAAATGATGAACTTGCGCGCGAAAATGCCAACTTGAAAAGTTTGTTGTTTAAAACTCAAGATTCCGCCAAGATTCCTAATTTAGACAGCCTGAAAGGTGTTCTGCCAAAAGACATTATTGTATCCAAAGTGATTCATAATTCATATAATGTGTATGAGAATTTTTTAACTTTAAATTCTGGTTCAAAATCAGGCGTTAAGCCTGATATGGGAGTTATTAATAGCTTGGGAATTGTTGGTATCATCGATAATGTATCTGCAAATTATTCTACTGTAATTAGTATATTGAATACTAAATCTCAGATTAATGCCAAAATCAAGAATTCAGATCATTTTGGGACTTTGAATTGGGATGGGAAAAATGCAGGTTTTGTACAATTGATTGACGTACCAAGATTAGCTAGTATTCGAAAAGGGGACACAATCGTTACTGGTGGACAATCGGTTATATTCCCAGAAAACATTGGAATTGGTACAATAGATAAAATATTTATCCCTGGTGACAAAACTCATTATTACACTATCAGAGTAAAACTATTTAATGATATGACTAATCTAGGTCATGTTTATATCATAAAATCTGAAAACAGCGAAGAAATTAAAAATTTAGAAAACCAAAGAAAAAAAGATGAATAGCACGTTGTTAGTGAATATTTTTCGTTTTGTGCTCTTATTAGCTTTACAAATTCTAGTTTTTAATAATATGAATTTCGGAGGTTATGTAAGTGCATTTCCCTATATACTTTTCATCATTCTTTACCCTGTAAACGGAAACAAAGCCAATCTGCTTATCGCTAGTTTTTTTCTGGGTTTAATTATGGATTTATTCTCTAATTCGGGAGGAGTTCATGCTACAGCATGTGTCCTTTTAGCTTATTTAAGACCTTACTTTTTTAAATTTTCATTTGGATTGAGTTATGAATATCAAACTATAAAACTAAATGATGTATTGACTCCAGAGCGATTTACGTTTATTTTATTGTCAGTTATGACACATCATATCGCCTTATTCTTATTAGAATCTTTTCAAATTACTTTCATCTTAGATGTTCTACTTAGAACTTTTCTAAGCACACTGTTTACTATTCTAACCTGTATTATTCTTATTTACCTAATAAAGCCAAATAAAAGATGAGAAAAGTCTTGTTGCCAGCTTTAATTATTATTGGTGCATCTTTGTTACTCATACGTGTTTTTTACTTGCAAATTATAGACGATTCTTTTAAGCTAAAATCAGAAAATAATGCAATTAAAATCAAATATGATTATCCAGAGAGAGGTTATATTTATGATAGAAATGGAGTGTTATTAGTTGCCAATCAGCCATCGTATGATATCATGGTAATTCCTCGAGAGCTTAATAATACAGACACTCTTGAGTTTTGTAAATTATTGAATATTACGAAAGAAGATTTCATAAAAAGGATTGAAAAAGCAAAAGTCTACAGTCCAAGATTACCTTCGGTATTTTTGGCCCAATTGAACAAAAATGAGTTTGCCGCTTTTCAGGAAAAAATCAGAAAGTTCGAAGGGTTCTATTTCCAAAAACGTGCCTTGCGTGATTACGAAGTTGATTTTGGGGCCAATATTTTTGGATTTATAACACAGGTCAATGATAAACTAATTGAAAAAAACCATTATTATAAAAGTGGAGATTTAATTGGTAAACAAGGAGTTGAAGAAAGTTATGAAAAAATTCTTCGCGGTGTCAAAGGGGTTAAATATTTCCAAAAAGACAAATTCAATCGAGAAATAGGTTCCTACAAAGAAGGTAAATATGATACAATTGCTGTTCAAGGGGAAGATATAAATTTAACTATTGATGCCGAAATCCAAAAATATGGAGAACAGTTGATGATCAATAAACGAGGAGGAATAGTAGCAATTGAACCCAAAACTGGAGAGATTTTAGCACTTGTAACGGCTCCTTCCTATGATCCTGGAATTTTGGTGGGAAGACAACGCTCGAAAAATTACACAAAATTATACCATGATTCTATAGCAAAACCGCTTTATGACAGAGGATTATTGGCCGAATACCCACCAGGTTCTCCTTTTAAAATTATGACAGGTCTAGTTGGACTGCAAGAAGGAGTAATAGATGAGCAAACTACTTTTGTCTGTAATCATGGTTTTTATTATGCTCCAGGCCGATTTCAAGGATGTCACTGTGGTATTTTTGGACCTAGAAGTCTCAATGTAGGTATTTACAAGTCTTGTAATGCTTATTTTTCGAATGTGTATTTGAGAACTATTGGAAAATATAAGGCCCCTTATGCTGTGGATGTATGGAGCAATCACGTTAAGAGTTTTGGATTAGGTCAATTTATGGGTTACGATTTGCCAACTGGTAGAAAAGGAAAGATTCCGACTTCCAAAACCTATGAAAAAATGTATCCTGGTTGGGGCTATAGTGGAAAAACAATTATATCCAATGCCATTGGTCAAGGAGAAGTATTAATGACTCCTATACAATTGGCCAATATGATGTCTGCTGTTGCTAATGAAGGGTACTATTACACTCCTCATATTATTAAGAAAATAAAAGGAGAGAAAATCGATACTAAATTTACGACAAAGCATGTTACAACTATTGACAAAAAATATTTTCCTCCTATGATTCAAGGTTTATTTGATGTTTATAACCATGGGACCGCCTATGCCTTAAGAGTTGAAGGAATCGACATTTGTGGAAAAACAGGAACAGCCGAAAATTTTGCCAAAATTGATGGAGTAAGAACCAAAATGCAAGATCACTCAATTTTTGTTGCTTTTGCTCCAAAAGATAACCCGAAAATTGCCATCGCTGTTTTGGTAGAAAACGGAGGTTTTGGTGCTACTATTGCTGGACCAATTGCCAGTTTAATGATAGAAAAATACCTTAGAAAAAAAATCACAAGAACCGATTTAGAAACTCGAGTTTTGAATATCAGTTTACAAGGGCGTTACGCCAAACTTGGAGGTCTTTCAGAAGAAGTGAAAAAACAATTGCGTATTCAAGATTCTATTACAAACAGTAAAATAAAAGCAGCTCAAAAATTAGATTCATTAAAAACCAAAAAACAATAATTCATATCAAATGAAAAATCAAAGTTTATCAAGCAATATTGATTGGATATGTATCATTATCTACATTTTACTTGTGTTTTTGGGGTGGTTAAATATATATTCTTCTTCATTGTCTTCAACTGAGGGGACTTATGAGAAGCAAGCTATATTTATTGCTTTATCTGTTCCTTTGATTTTTATTTTATTATATATTGATGGTAAATTTTATGAAAAATATGCCAGCATCATATTTGTGATTTCCTTACTATCCTTGTTAGGTTTGTTTGCTTTTGGTAAAACAATTGCAGGTCAACGCTGTTGGTATGGATTCGGAAGTTTTACTTTGCAGCCTTCTGAGTTTGCTAAAGCAGCCACCTCTTTGGCATTGGCTAAATATCTAAGTGATACACAAATAAACTTGAAAGATGTTAATAGACAAATACAGGCATTGGCAATTGTTTTTTTGCCGGTTATGCTCATCTTGCCACAGCCCGATCCAGGAAGCGCCTTAATATATAGTATTTTTATTATTGTTTTGTTTAGAGAAGGATTGCCGTCTTGGTATGTATGGACAGGTTTTATAACTATATTGCTTTTTATGTTAACTCTGGTTTTAGAGCCTCAGTATGTTATTTTGATGGCTTTATTGGTTATTGTTCTTATACATTACAAATCGAGAATTGGAGACCGAAACGTTGTGTTGAGTAGTATGATTTTTGTAGCCATATCTGGTTTTGTATTATCTGTAAACTATGTTTTTACGAACGTTTTCAAACAACACCACCGTGATCGTTTTAATATATTGTTAGGAAAAGAGGTAGATATGAAAGGTATTGGATATAATACCAATCAATCTGAGATCGCTGTTGGTTCTGGTGGCTGGTTTGGGAAAGGATTTCTTGAAGGCACTCAAACCAAAGGAGGTTTTGTACCTGAACAACATACCGATTATATTTTTACTACAGTTGGTGAAGAATGGGGATTTGTTGGATCCTTAGTAGTGATAGGCCTTTTCGCTGGTTTATTTCTTAGAATAATCTATCTTGCCGAAAGACAGAAGACCAAATTCAGTAGAGTATATGGTTATTGTGTTGCGGGAATATTATTTACACACTTTTTTGTAAATATTGCTATGGTTGTAGGAGTCTTTCCAACCATAGGAGTGCCATTGCCTTTCTTTTCTTATGGAGGATCAGGTTTGTGGGGATTCACCATTTTACTGTTCATTTTTATTAAAATGGATGCCAATAAAGTAAATGAATGGTAAATCGTTCTGACAAAAAATTTATTTCTTAAATTTTTCTTCTTTGACTTCTGAATTTACATCTTCCCTAAAAGTGAAAATTTAGTCATTAAAGGAGGTAGATACTTTCTTAATTTGTGTTTTTTTTGAACCAAAATCTTATTTTTTTTACCTTTCTGAGTATTTGCATTTTAAACCTTCAGCGAAAAACAGTGTCTAATATCTTTTATCTGGATATAATCGCTATCTATCTTTAGTTTTTACCCATTTGTATATTCAATTTTTGAAGAAGAGATGTTAAGAGTATCTTTGAAAGTAGTTTCTATATGGAAACGGTTGGTATAGTTGTTTTTCAATAGTCAGTATCTAGAAAACACTAACTTGAAGAATAGTATTTTAAAAGGGTAAACTTAAAATTGTATAGTTCTTATGCTTTTCATAATTTAATTAATAAATAACAACATATGAAAAAATTAGTTCTCACTTTCGCTTTGGTAATAACAACAATCCAAATGCATGCCCAAGAATTTCAAGGGATGGCAGTTTATGAATCTAAAACCAGTACTTCGGATTTTAAAAACCGAATGCAAGGAAATAGAGACATCACTCCAGAAATGCAAAAGAATATGGAAGAGCGAATGAAAAAAATGTTTGAAAAGACATTTATACTCAATTTCGATAAATCTGCATCAATTTACAAAGAAGAGGAAAAACTGGATGCTCCTGGACAAGAAGGTGGTGGAATGCGTATGATGAGTTCCATGATGGGCGGTGGAGGAACTTTTTATAAAAATGTAAAAAGTAAAACCTATACAGTTGATAAAGAATTTATGGGAAAAGAGTTTTTGATTAAAGATTCGCTTCCTGATTTAAAATGGAAAATGGAGTCTGAAACGAGAGTTATTGGAGGATACAATTGTTTTAAAGCAACTGCCGTTCGGCCAGTCAGCAAAACCGATTTTAGAAACTTTAGACCTAAAAATCAGGATAAACCAGAAACAGTAAAAACAGAAGATAAAGACAAAAAAACTTCTTTTATGTCTGAAATAGAAATGCCTAAAGAGGTTACAGTTACTGCTTGGTACACTCCTGAAATTCCTCTTAACCAAGGGCCTGAAAATTATTGGGGTTTGCCTGGATTGATTTTGGAAGTCAACGATGGAAAAACTACCATTCTATGTTCTAAAGTGGTGATGAATGTTAAGGATAAAGCTCAAATCAAAGAAGCTACAAATGGAAAAGTGGTTTCTCAGAAAGAGTACGATGATATTGTGGTTAAAAAAATGGAAGAAATGAGGGAAATGAGAGAGAAAAACAGAGGGAACGGTGGCGGAATGCCAATGAGAATTGGAGGATAATTACATCAAAAAACTAATTTTAGAGAGAATTCTAAATGAAAAAACTACCGTACCTCATTTTATTACTGCTTACGACTTTTTCCTTTTCCCAAAATATTAGATTTGATGGAATAGTTCTTGACAACAATAAAATTCCTCTTGAAATGGCCAATGTTATGGCTGTGAATACTGATTCCAAAGCGATGGATTCCTATGCCATAACCAACGATAAAGGTAAGTTTATTTTGAACCTAAAACCCAATACCAAATATTCCATAAAGATAAGTTATCTTGGAATGAAGAATAAGGAAATGGCAATGACTACAGCCAATCAAAATATGACACAAAGCATTGTGATGGATTCTGGAGAGATTGAGCTTGATGGGGTAGAAATAGTTCGAGAAATGCCGGTTTCTATAAAAGGCGATACAATTGTATATAATGCTGATTCTTTTAAATCGGGAACAGAGAGAAAACTTGAAGATGTTTTGAAAAAGTTACCAGGAGTAGAAGTAAATGCAGATGGCGAAATCGAGGTTGAAGGAAAAAAAGTAACCAAATTAATGGTGGAAGGTAAAGATTTCTTTGACGGTGATACCAAATTAGGCGTTAAAAATATTCCAGCAGATGCCATTGATAAGGTTCAGGTGCTTCGAAATTTCAATGAAAATTCTATTCTTAAAGGAGTTGAAAACAATCAAGACAATGTCGCTATGAATATCAAACTAAAATCAGGAAAAAAGAATTTCTGGTTTGGAGACATGACCGCAGGAATAGGAGTTGCACAAACAGATAGCCGTTATGTGATTAACCCAAAAGTGTTTTATTACAGTCCAAAATACAGCATTAACCTAATTTCTAATTTTAATAATATTGGCGAATTGCCATTGACAATTCAAGATTATATTAAAATGACTGGTGGATTTCGTGGTTTTATGGCCAAAGGAGGCTCCAGTTTTAATATCTCTTCGAATGACTTAGGAATTTCACTTTTGAGAAACAACCGAGCCAAAGAAATAGAAACTCAATTTGGAGCGGCAAACTTCTCGTATAATGTAAACAAAGCATGGAGTTTAAGTGGATTTGGCATTATATCTTCGTCAATTACCGATTTGGAAACGCTGTCGCAGACTAATATTTTAGAGCCTAATTCTTCCGAAATTCAATCAACTGAGAATAAGAAAGAATTGGCAAATCAAAAAAGCAACTTGGGAATGTTCAAGCTGAGTTCCAGTTACAAGCCATCGACAGACTTTCAGTTTGATTATGATATTTTGACCAAGTTGTCCAAACAAGATGAGGAATCTCCTTTGGTGAGGGAATCTATTGTCAATAATGTTTCGACTACCGAAATTATTAATACGTCAAAAAAGCAATCGCCTATCTCGGTAAATCAAAACCTAAGTTTGTTTTATACGCTAAATGAGAAAAATATTTTTGCTGTCGAAATGCAGCATTTGTATCAGGAGGAAGATCCTTTTTATAATGCAAACTTAAAATCCCAACCCTTTAATTTAGCGGGATATATTCCAGGGCAGAACAGAAATGATATTACTCAAAATCGTTTCGTGACGACCAGTAAGCTTGATGCAAAAGTGGATTATTTTTATATGCTTACGCTAAAAAGCAATATCAATATCACATTGGGAAATACGTATTCGTATCAAAATTTTGATTCCAGTATTTATCAAATTTTAGATAATCAAGAGGTTAATTACTTAGACAATCCTGTCAATGTAAATGATGTCAATTACAATTTTGATGATGCCTTTTTGGGACTCCATTATAAGATTTTAACCGGAAAGTTTACGTTCACGCCTGGTGTGAGCATACATAGTTACAATATGACTAACAAACAATTAGGAACTGATTTTACCCAAAATTTCTCTAGATTTTTGCCTGATTTTTTGGCAATTTATCAAATTAAGAAATCAGAAACATTGACCTATAATTACTCTTACACCAATAGCTTTACGGATATTAACCAATTGGCTGAAGGTTTTGTGTTAACGAATTATAATAGCTTAAGAAAAGGAAGCAGAACACTTGAAAACGCAACAGCGATACAGCATTCGTTGCGTTATTTTAAATACAATATGTTTAATTTAGAAAACATAACCGCCTTTTTAACGTATTCCAAGCAAATTGATGCAGTAAAAACCAAAGCTTTCTATGATGGTGTAAACCAATCTTCAATGCCATATAATTCGGATTTTGCAGATGAAACAATATCCGGAAGCGGATCTTACGGACGTTCTTTTCTTAAAAATTATAAAGCATCTTTGGCAGCTAATATAAATTGGTCTCTTTTTAATAATATACAAAACAATGTATTGTCTTCCAAAGAGAGTTTTACCCAAAGTTATACAATAAAAGGAGCTACCAATTATAAAGATCTTCCAAACTTGGAAATTGGTTACAATGCTGTAATTAATAACTACGACAGCACTGTTTTTTACACGGATAAACCATTTGCAAAATTAGATTATTACTTCTTGGATTGCTTTTCACTTGTGACAGAGTATGAGTTTTATCACTATTACAATAATGAAAAGACGGTTGACAATAAGTATGATTTTTTGAGTGCCAGTTTGATTTATCAAAAGAAGGGCAGTAAGTTGGAGTATAAAATTAGCGGTACGAATATCTTGAATACAAAATCCATAAATGAGGATAGTTTCTCTCAATTTTCCACGAGGGCCTCACAATATACTGTACAGCCAAGATATGTTATTTTTTCTATGAAGTATAATATCTAAGAATAGAAGCATTGTCGCTTTTTTGTTTAATGTTTACGTTGGTAGTTAATTGTTTTTCATAAATCAAAAAAGCCTTCTATTCTGTGCAAAAAAAAACCATTCGATATCGAATGGTTTTTTTGTATAATGAATTTAGATTTTTTACAATCCAAAAGCAGCTTTTACTTGATCAACAAAATCTAATTTTTCCCAAGTAAATAAGTCAACAGTTACTGTTTTAGTTAATCCACCTGGAGCAGAGAAAGTTTTTGTAACGGTTTCTGGAGTACGTCCCATATGACCGTAAGCCGCAGTCTCGCTATAGATTGGATTTCTTAATTTCAAACGTTGTTCGATGAAGTAAGGACGCATATCAAAAATAGCTTCTACTTTTTTAGCAATTTCACCATTAGTCAAATTCACTTTTGATGTTCCGTAAGTATCAATAAAAATACCCATTGGTTTTGCTACTCCAATTGCATACGAAACTTGTACCAAAATCTCATCAGCAATACCAGCTGCAACAAGGTTTTTTGCAATATGACGTGTAGCATAAGCAGCACTTCTGTCTACTTTACTTGGGTCTTTTCCGGAGAAAGCACCACCACCGTGAGCACCTTTTCCACCGTAAGTATCTACAATGATTTTTCTTCCTGTCAATCCAGTATCTCCGTGTGGTCCTCCAATTACGAATTTCCCAGTAGGGTTAATATGGTATTGAATTTTATCATTGAATAAATGAGCATGAGCAGGATTTTTTGCAATGATTCTTGGAATCAATATTTCGATGATGTCTTTTTTGATTTTAGCAAGCATAGCCTCCTCTTCATCAAAATCATCATGTTGTGTTGAAATTACGATAGCATCAATGCGTGTTGGTTTGTTGTCATCACTATATTCTAAAGTAACTTGAGATTTTGCATCAGGACGTAAATAAGTGATTTCATTATTTTCACGTCTCAAAATAGCTAATTCCTGCAATAATTTATGAGATAAATCAAGTGCCAATGGCATATAATTTTCAGTTTCATTTGTAGCATAACCAAACATCATTCCTTGGTCACCAGCTCCTTGCTCTTCTTTACTAGCTCTGTCAACACCTTGATTAATGTCTGCAGATTGTTCGTGAATTGCCGAAAGAATACCACAAGAATTGGCTTCAAACATATATTCGCTTTTTGTATAACCAATTTTACGAATCACTTCGCGAGCAATTTGTTGTACATCAAGATAGGTATTTGACTTTACTTCACCAGCCAAAATTACTTGACCAGTTGTAACCAACGTTTCACAAGCTACTTTTGAGTCAGCATCAAATGCCAAAAAGTTATCAATTAATGCATCTGAAATTTGATCTGCAACTTTGTCTGGGTGTCCCTCACTTACAGATTCTGACGTAAATAAATAAGCCATAATAATTATAAATTTTAAAATTAATCGAGGAAAAACAATTGCTAGAAAGGCTAAAGGAGAGTTTCTGCTTTAGCATTTTTTCTACTGAAAATTTTTCAGCATCCATAATGAATTCGTTTCATTATGAAGAGGTTGCAATCAGTTCAAATTTTTCCTCTCGTATTCGGGTGCAAATGTATGAAACCATTTTGAATTGCAAATTATTCTTTTGTTTTTTTTAATTAATTAAGAGGAATTTAACAAGTTCTACTAATTCTATAGAATTTATAAAAATAAATTGATTTTTGCTTGGTGGTTTAAAAAATAGTTTGCACATTTGCTTCATCAAATAGGAATAAACCGAAACTAATGATACGAAATAGGTGTTGTATGATGATGAAAATTTTTATGGAACGTGTTATTGTAATTTTTTAAAAATATATGAAAAGTCCTTTTTTAAGAAATAGGATTTTGGTTTTAAACAAATGAGTAAAGAGATGAAAACGATAGGGAATAAAATGATGATGTGTTGTATGATGTGTATGTGCATCCCAATTCCCTATTGCCAAAAGTGAAGGATTTAATCCTTGTTATAGTCAAACTATTAACCCTTTTGGTAAATCATCCAAAAGGGTTTTTTTATTTCCAGAATTTATTCAAAATGTAAAGCAAAATCATTAAAACCAATAATATAATATTTAAAAACTTAAAATCATGAGCACACAAAAATTTGCAACAAACGCATTACACGCAGGACACGATGTAACTAAAAATGGCGGAACCAGAGCTGTTCCAATTTATCAAACCACTTCGTATGTATTTAATAGTTCAGACCATGCAGCCAATTTATTTGGTCTTGCCGAGGCTGGTTATATTTACACCAGATTAAATAATCCAACCAATGATATTCTGGAACAACGATTGGCAACTCTTGAGGGAGGAATTGGAGCAGTAGTTACCGCTTCTGGAGCATCGGCAATTTCGACAGCATTATTAGTATTGCTAAAGGCTGGTGATCATATTGTGGCTTCGAACAGTTTATATGGAGGAACTTATAATTTGTTAAAAGTGACATTGCCTAGATTAGGCATCACAACCACATTTGTGGATCCAACAGATCCTGAAAATTTCACCAAAGCCGCCAAGGAAAATACCAGAGCCTTCTTTGTGGAAAGTTTAGGGAATCCAAAATTGGATGTGCTGAATTTAAAAGCGATTTCGGATGAAGCCAAAGCTTTTAAAGTTCCTTTTATAGTTGATAATACTGTCGCATCTCCTTATTTGTTGAATCCAATTGAGTATGGAGCGGATATCGTAATTCATTCTTTGACCAAATATATTTCTGGAAATGGGACTTCCTTAGGAGGAGTAATCATTGATGCAGGAAAATTTGATTGGAGCAACGGGAAATTCCCAGAATTCACTGAACCTTCTGTTGGTTATCACGGATTGATTTACCACGAAGCATTAGGAAACGCAGCCTTTATTGCAAAAGCACGTATTGAAGGGTTGCGAGATTTTGGGGCAGCCTTGAGTCCGTTTAATGCTTTTCAAATCATACAGGGTTTAGAAACTTTAGAAATTCGCATCAGAAGACATAGTGAGAATGCTTTGGCATTAGCTCAATGGCTAGAAATTCAGGATGAAGTTGCCTGGGTGAACTATCCGGGATTGAAATCGAGTAAATATTATGTTTTGTGCAAAAATATTTGCCAAAAGGGCAAAGTGGTGTGGTGACTTTTGGACTAAAAGCAGGTTTTGAGGCTGCCAAAAAAGTAGCTGATAACACTAAACTGTTTTCTATATTGGCCAATATTGGTGATACCAAATCACTAATTATTCATCCTGCCAGCACAACACATCAGCAATTGTCCGATGAGGAGCAAATTGCAACTGGAGTAACAAAAGACTTAATCCGACTTTCTGTTGGATTGGAAGATATAGATGATTTAAAAGCAGATTTGAAAGCAGTTTTTGAAGCCATCAAAACGCCTCAATTGGTATGAGAAAGTGTTAGTTTTTGTTAGGTAAAACTGTCTTAGTTATTGATTATAGTCTAGGGCAGTTTTTTAAAAAAATAACTAAAAAATATTCAAAATGGAAAATTTAGAAAAAATAGATCTCTTTAATTTTGATTTAGAAATAGGGAAACAGAAGTCTTACCTTCCTTTGTTTTATCAAGTTTTTGGACAACCATTAGGTAGTGCTCCTGTTGTAGTGGTGAATCATTCTTTAACTGGAAACTCTAATGTAACTGGAGAGAAAGGATGGTGGAGTGGAATTGTTGGGGAAAAAAGGGCAGTTGATACCGATTTCTTTACGGTTATCGCTTTTAATATTCCTGGAAATGGATTCGATGACAGCGTTGATAATTTGATTGATAATTATCGGGATTATAGTATTCGTGATATTGCCCGCATTTTTTGGGAAGGACTGTTTTTCTTAAAGATAAAAAATGTTTATGCCGTTATTGGTGGAAGTTTGGGAGGAGCAATAGCATGGGAAATGGCCGCGTTGCAACCTGATAGAATTGATAATCTGATTCCGATAGCAACTGATTGGAAAGCTACCGATTGGGTTATTGCCAATGTTTTGATTCAAGACCAAATTCTGAATCATTCGGATGATCCTATTGTGGATGCACGTTTGCATGCGACATTATTATATAGAACTCCGGAATATGTAAATCAAAGATTTAAGAGAAGTAAATTGGATGAATTGTCCGTTTTGCAGATAGAAAACTGGTTGCTGGACCATGGATTTAAATTAAAAAGCAGATACCGATTGGCTGCTTATAAGTTCATGAATCATTTGCTTAAAACAATTGATATTACTACAAACAGACCTGACTTTTTAACGGTCGCCAGTGCTATTGAGGCCAATATTCATTTAATTACTGTTGATACGGATTATCTATTTATCGCCGAGGAAACTCGCAAAACTTATAGAGAGTTGACCAATAAGAAACAGAATGTTTTTTATCACCAAATTCAATCAATTCACGGGCACGATGCCTATTTAATAGAGTTCAATCAATTATCTGATATTTTGAAACCTATTTTTAACTATCATAAAGAACAAACTTATGTCAGCGCTTAGAATAAATGTTATCCTTTTTGGAATTGGAAATGTTGGGAGCGCATTAATAAATCAAGTTCTTGAGAGTCAGCAATTCTTTCAGGAAAAAAGGAATATTGATTTGCGTTTCCCTATAATTACCAACTCAACTTTGGCTTTTTTTGAAAAAGAAGGAGTCAAAAATGTTTGGGAGGCTAATTTTGACCAATTGGCAATTCCTTTTACAGTATCCGACATTATTGGGTTTGCCAAAAATCAAGGACTTGAAAATATAATTGCAGTTGATGCAACTTCAAGTTCAGAGTTAGTGAAACAGTATATTCCTTTAATTCAAAATGGATTTAATATTGTTGCTGCCAATCCAAATGCGAATATATTACATATTGATTTTTATAAAGAAATACGAAGAAATCTAAAGAAGTACGACAAGACTTTTCTGTATGAGACTAATATTGAAGCAGGGATCCCAGTCTTGCAGATAATAAGTGATTTGTATTATTCGGGAGAAAGAATAACTAAAATCAGAGGTGTTTTTTCAGATTCATTAAGCTATATTTTGAATAGGTTTTCATCCGAGGATTTGCCTTTTTCAACTATACTAAAAGATGCTGAAAAAACAGGTCTGCTAAAAACAGATTTTAGAGATGAACTTTCGGGTATTGGGGTTGCCAAGAAGTTGCTTGTTTTAGCTAGAGAATTGGGAAAAAATGCAGAGTTCTTAGATATAAAAATCAATTCTCTTTTGTATAATGATTTAGATGGAGCACATCTCAAATCTAAATTTCATTACGATGCGGCTGTCCTTGATAAATATCTTGAAATAGCCAAAGTTACTTTGGTAAAAAATGAAGTGTTGCGATATATAGGTGAGATTTCTATTCCAGAAGATAAATTGGAAGTCAAATTAGTTTCTGAACCAATAAATTCTGCGATTGGTAAATTGAAAGGGTCGGAGACTGTTTTCGAAATCTACACTCAATCGCGCGGGAATGTCCCGTTAGTTGTACATGGGAATAATTCAGGAAAAAAGACGGAAATCATAGCCAGAGGAATTCTTACGGATATTCTAAAAGTGGCAGAAAAGATAAAAATAAAAGAAACAATTTGGCTTTAGAGCAAATGAAATTAAATTACATAGCTTTTGCAGTTCCATTTTTTGCATCATTCATGCTCTTGGAGTACTATATCAGTAAAAGAAAAAATAAAGAAGTTCATCATTTTAATGAAAGTGTTGCCAATATTAATGTTGGAATTGCTGAAAGAATCTCTGACCTTTTAACCACAGGGACTTTTTTCTTTATTTTTTCTTGGCTCAATACTAATTTTTCCATTTTCTCGATAGAATCATCGGCTACAACTTGGATTCTTTTGTTTTTGGCAACCGATTTGGTTTGGTATTGGTACCACAGATTAGGGCATACCGTCAATCTTTTTTGGGCAACACATATTGTGCATCACCAAAGTGATGATTTTAATTATACAGCAGCAGCTAGGATAACGGTTTTTCAGGCCGTTGCCAGAGGTTTGTTTTGGTGTGTTTTGCCAATTATTGGTTTCAAAGCAGAAATGATAACAGTATTGCTGCTTATTCACGGAACCTATCCTTTTTTTACGCATACTCAATTAGTGGGGAAATTGGGTTGGTTAGAATATATTATAGTTACGCCATCACATCATAGAGTTCATCATAGCAGCAATCCGGAATATTTGGATAAAAATTATGGAGATATGCTGATTATATGGGACAAAATTTTCGGAACCTATGTCGAAGAAACTAATGAGCCTCAATACGGTTTAACCAAGTCGTTGGGTAGTTACAGTTTTTTGTGGCAGCATTTTCATTATGTTTTGGAGTTAGGTGTTGCTTTTAGAATGGCAAAAACGTTCAAACAGAAACTGAAAGTAATTTTTGGGGGGCCAAATGACATTGATGGCAGGATACGATCACTTCTGGAAAGGAAGTTTTCTAAAAAAGCAATAGATATTCAGTATTCGAAGAAATTAATAAAAGCAGTTATTGTAAAAACAATCATAACAATGTCGGTTTTGTTTTTTACCATTCTTTTTTCAAACTACTTAAGCATTTCTAGCGAATTTTTATTAACAGGATTTATTATTTTGAGTGTCATTGTCACGGGAGCGATGTTGGAACAAAAAAAATGGATTTTTCATTTGGAGTTTGTGAGAATAGGGATTGTTGGTTATTTGGCTTTTTCTGTTTTTCCAAATCCGCTGCTGCTTATTGCTATTGTGTTGATAGGGATAGTTGGAGTACTGTTTTACCAAACAATACATTCAAAATACCAAGAGTTGTTGTTTTCGGCATGATTTGGGTTTTCAAAAAAAAGCAAAATGAGAAATTTTTGTTAAAAAAATGTAGGAATATGTCAGATTATGCTTTTTGTTTTTGAATAATAATCTGATGTTTAGTGTGTTGTAAATTTAATTATTTGTAACTTAATTATTAAATTTAAGTTTCGCGTTTGGATTATTGGAAAAAAGTTTAGATATTTGTTGAACAGAAATAAAAAAGAGGAAAAATGAAATTTAATTTATGCAATATGTCTAAAAAAGCCATTCAGGTGAAAACCTGCAAGGGGAGGTGTATATAGCTTTATTTTAAATTAAATAATATATAGCAAAAAACCTCTCAATAATTTGGGAGGTTTTTTTTTGTCATTTAAAGGTTAAAAAAACAATAAGATTAAGTAAAACAATAATTAAGCATGCCCCAACTCTACACGATTAATATTACCGTTTGCCAGGCAAAGAAAATTATGATGCGTAAGTACGCCATGGTGTGTGTTTGTATACGTTGATTCCAAAAGTATAAGTTTATTATATAACTTAAAAACCCTTTTGGATTTGTGTCTGAAAGGGTTTTTTGTTTTCAGTTGGTAAAGGACATAAAAGGAAGAATTAAAAAAATGAATATAAAAGTTGAATATGCTTTGTTTAAAATAACCATAAAAAGAAGAAATTATGAGTGCAACAAATTTTGCAGTAAAACATATGGCCGACGATATAAAGTTATTTTCTATTTCGGCCAATATTGAAAACACCAAATCCTTTATTATGCACCCGGCCAGTATACGATGTCAGCAGATGTCAGATGTAGAGCAGGTCGTCAAGGGAATAAAGAAAGATGTGATTCGACTCTCGAGAAGGATAGAAGATCGGAAGGATTTAAAAGGCTTTTGTTTATCAAGAGTTTTTATAGAATTACAAGCATAAAAAGCACAATTGTTTTTTTTAGGAAACGAAACTCATTGTGCTATAAATAAAACTAAAATATAAGCCATAAAAGCAAACATTAATTACAAAAATAAAATATCATGAAAACTATAACATATATCACAAACAGAGTAGAGTTACTAAAAAAAGGAATTTTAAAAGCAATAAAATCAGAACCGTTTAACCCTACAAAAGAGTTGGACCACACAAGATTTCACGTAGATAAGAACTTCGATTTGAAAGCAAGAAAAGGCAAGAGTTCTTTATTGTTTCATATGTATTCTAAAGAAAACGAAACTCTTTTTATTTGAGAGTTAAATGATGAGTATCTCAAGAAATGTGTAGGTAAAAATTATTTGCCATGAAATGCACGGATAAAAACACGAAATCCTTTTTTAGTGAAAAGGTATTCGTGAGAATTAGTGCATTTCATGGCAATTTTTTAATTGATGAACAATCATTGTTTCAAAGATGAATTGAATAATAATTTGGTTGTTTCATAAAATTGTAGTTAATTTGCACCTTTAAGTTCAGAAACGTATTGAAATGTTATAAAGAAAGGCAGAGGGATTAGACCCGATGAAGCCTTAGCAACCCTTCGATTTATCGAAGAAGGTGCTGCATTCTACCACGCCAAACGTGGAAAGATAACACTAAGAATTCAACTAGTTTTTCTAGCTTTCTTCATAATATTTCCAGGTACAAATCAAAAAATCAAAAAAGATTTGAAATTGGAAAATAAACCAACCACAATTACAATACAAAATTTCACTACCGAAAGTGGTGCTTTTTATGCTACGATCAATTTAAGTTATCATCTTTTTGGCCCGGCATTACATACAGCACCTATTGTTTTGGTCAATCACGCATTAACCGGTAATTCACAAGTTGTGGGCTTAAAGGGATGGTGGAATGTACTTATTGGTGAAAACAGAACAATAGACACGAATCAATACACCATATTGGCTTTTAATGTTCCGGGAAATGGTTTTGACGATACCATTATTGAAAATTATTTGGATTTTACAGCCAGAGATGTGGCCAGACTTTTTATAGAAGGACTAAAATCACTTCAAATTAATCAATTATTTGCCATTATCGGAGGCTCTGTAGGGGGTGGAATTGCTTGGGAAATTGCAGCATTGTCACCACAAATAACAAAACACTTAATTCCGATTGCAACCGACTGGAAATCTACCGATTGGTTGATTGCTAATTGTTTTTTGCAGGAGCAAATTTTAAATAATTCGGCGAAGCCAATAGAAGACGCTCGTATTCACGCAATGTTGTGCTATAGAACGCCAGAATCTTTTAAGGCAAAATTTGATCGCACTACCAATGAGGAATTGGCCATTTTTAATATCGAAAGTTGGTTAAATCATCATGGAAAGAAATTGCAAAAAAGATTTCAGATTTCGGCGTATAAGCTGATGAATCAATTGCTGAAAACAATAGATATTTCCAGAAACAGAGAATCTTTTCTGGCTGTGGCATCAAAAATAGAGGCTGATATCCATATTATCGGAATCAATTCGGATTTGTTTTTTACGGTAAATGAAAATAAAGAAACATACGAGATATTAAAAAAACACAAAGAGAATGTAACGTTTCAAGAGATTGATTCCATTCACGGACACGATGCTTTTTTGATTGAATACAAACAACTGGACAATTTACTTAAAGGAGTTTTTGAGCTAGAAAAAAATATATCAAAATGAAAATATTAAAATTTGGAGGAAAGTCTTTGTCAAACGGAGACGGGCTAAATAAGGTGGTGGCAATTATTGCAGACAAAGTGAATAACGGGGAGCAGATTGCAGTTGTGGTTTCGGCTCGTGGAAATGCCACGGACGAACTAGAAGAGATACTGGCTTTGGCCTCTAAAAACGGGGATTATAAACCGCTTTTTGAAGATTTTAAAAACTATCAACAAGATGTTTACGACGATGTGGATTTATCTGAAGAGTTCAATAAATTGGAAAAACTTTTTGAAGGAGTTAGCCTGATTGGGGATTATAGCATAAAAATTAAGGATGAAGTGCTTTCTAAAGGAGAGCTGATTTCAGCTAAATTGCTTACTGCTATTTTGGTTAAAAATGGAATAAAAGCAAATTTTTCGGATACGAGAGAATTGATAAAAACAGATTCGAATTACGGTGATGCGCAACCGGTTGAACAGCTTTCGAAGAAAAATGTGATAGCATATTTTAAGGAGCACAATGGAGAAACAGTGAATGTTGTCACGGGTTTTATTGGTTCCAATAGTAAAAATGAAGCAACTACTTTAGGCAGAAACGGTAGTAATTACACCGCTTCGTTGCTGGCAAATTATCTTGATGCGACGGAACTTCAAAATTATACTCACGTTGACGGAATTTATACAGCCAATCCTGATTTGGTTTTAGATGCCAAGAAAATTGATCATTTGACATTTAATGAGGCTAATGAGTTGGCCAATTTTGGAGCAACAATTTTACACGCGAAGACCATTATTCCTTTGTTGGAAAAAAATATTCCGCTTCGTATTTTGAACACTTTCAACCATGAAAATCAAGGAACTTTAATTACGTCCAATGTTGGTAAAGAAGGAATTAAAACGCTTTCGGTTCTGGAAAATGTGGCTTTGGTGAATCTAGAAGGAAGAGGATTGCTTGGAAAAACTGGTGTTGATGCACGTATTTTCAAAGTGATGGGAGATAATGAAATTAGCGTTAGTATCATTTCGCAAGGTTCATCCGAAAGAGGAATCGGGCTTGTGGTGGATGCTGATAAAGCGACTCGCGCGATGATTGAATTGGAAAAAGAATTTGAAAATGATTTTTATTCGAAAGACGTCAATAAAATTACGGTTACGGACAATGTTTCAGTGATTTCGATTATCGGGCAGGATTTGAGCACGTTTCATAAACCTTACACGGCTTTAATCAAAAATAAAATTGTTCCTATCCTTTTCAACAACACGGTTACGGGAAAAAACGTGAGTTTGGTGGTGAGAAAATCGGAGCTGAACAAAGCGTTGAATGTAATTCACGGAGAGATTTTTGGAGTTTCGAAGAAAATAAATATTGCCATTTTTGGTCACGGATTGGTTGGAGGAACGCTGATTAACCAAATTTTGGAATCTGAAGGTGCTATTGAAAAACGCAAAGGAATCAAACTGAATGTTTTTGCAATTGCCAATTCTAAAAGCGTGCTTTTAAATAAAGACGGCGTTTCCCCAAACTGGAGAAATGAAATCCAAACCAACGGAACTTCATACACAATTGATGATGTTATTGCTTATGCAAATGAACATCACTTGGAGAATTTAATTGCGATTGACAATTCTGCAAGTACTTCTTTTGTTGAAAATTATATCAAATTGGCCGAGAATAGTTTCGATTTGATTTCTTCGAATAAAGTAGCAAATACATTGAGTTATTCGTTTTACAAAGAGTTGCGACAAGTATTGGAAGACAATCAAAAAACATACCTTTATGAAACTAATGTTGGTGCTGGTTTACCATTGATTGACACTATAAAATTATTGCACCTTTCGGGTGAAAATATTACCAAAATAAAAGGAGTTTTCTCGGGAACATTGAGTTATTTGTTCAATAATTTCTCCGCGAAAGACGTTCCGTTTAGCGAAATATTAAAAGAAGCTATCGATAACGGTTACACCGAACCAGACCCAAGAGAAGACCTTTGTGGAAACGACGTGGGCAGAAAATTATTGATTTTGGCAAGAGAATTGGACTTGCAAAATGAGTTTGAAGAGATTTCGATTCAGAACTTAATTCCAGAGCATTTGCGCGAAGGTGATGTTTCAGATTTCTTAAACAAATTGACAGAGTTTGATCCGATTTATGATAAAATTAAAGCAGATCAACAACCAAATCACGTATTGCGTTACATTGGAGAATTATCGGGTGATTTGCAAAATGACAAAGGAAATCTGGAAGTAAAACTGGTTTCAGTACCAAAAGAAACCGCTTTGGGCGGATTGAAAGGTTCGGATTCATTCTTCGAAATTTACACAGAATCTTACGGAGACCGACCTATTGTGATTCAAGGTGCAGGAGCGGGATCTGCAGTAACGGCGAGGGGAGTTTTTGGAGATATTTTGAGATTGTCAGATAAAGGATGATGATTTTAGATTGCAGATTTTAGATTTCAGAATAAAAATAATCCGTTGAATTCGCGTTTGAAAATCCGCGTCATCAGCGTAAAAAAAATAAAACAAAATGAAAGTAACCTTAAACAGAGTAAACGACAATTTCCATTTTGAATTAAAAAATGAAAGAGGTCATATCGTAAATGTAGATAGCCGTCCTGAATTTGGCGGAAGTGATATGGGGCCTAGCCCAATGGAATTAGTATTAATGGGAGTTGCAGGTTGCAGTGGAATTGATATGATTTCGATTCTAAAAAAACAACGCCAAGAAATTACCTCTTTCAAAGCTGAGGTTGAGGGAGAACGAGTACAAGTAGGTGAGGCAAAACCATTCAAAGATATTCACGTGGTATTTTATTTGGAAGGAAAAATCATCGGAGATAAAGCGGCTAAGGCTGCACAACTTTCTTTTGAAAAATATTGTTCGGTTTCAAAAACGCTTGAGCCAAATGTAACCATTCATTATAAAGTAGTTGTGAACGGAGAGGAATTAGAAAAGTAGATTCCTGCAAAAAATAAATAATAGAACACAGATAATACAGATTAAATAATCCACACGGATTATTTAGTTTGTGAAATTTAAAACAATATGAATTCGTGCAAATTCGTGCAATTCGTGTTAAATAATAAATAACAATGAACGAACAAGAATATGGTTTTGAAACCCAAGCCATCCGTAATCAATTAGAAAGAACACAATTTTTGGAGCATTCAGTGCCCTTGTACTTAACGTCTAGTTTTGTATTTGAAGATGCTGAAGATATGCGTGCTTCTTTTGCAGAAGAGAAAGATCGTAATATTTATAGCCGATACAGTAATCCAAATACCAACGAATTTGTAGATAAAATTTGTGCGATGGAAGGTGCTGAGGCTGGTTTTGCATTTGCATCGGGTATGGCGGCTGTTTATTCTACTTTTGCAGCTTTATTGAAATCAGGAGATCATATCGTTTCTGCTAGCAGTGTTTTTGGGACAACTCATTCCTTGTTTGTGAATTATTTTCCAAAATGGGGAATAGAAACATCTTATTTTGATCTAAATAAACCGGAAACGATTGAGAGTTTTATAAAACCAAATACGAAGATACTTTTTGCTGAATCGCCAACTAATCCAGCTGTTGATATTATTGATTTGGAACTTTTGGGAGCTATTGCCAAAAAGCATAACTTGATATTGATTATCGACAACTGTTTTGCCACTCCATACCTTCAGCAACCGATGAAATGGGGAGCTCATTTGGTGGTACATTCTGCAACTAAATTGATTGATGGTCAAGGAAGAGTATTAGGTGGAATCACGGTTGGAAATGCAGATTTGATAAAAGATATTTATTTATTTTCTAGACTTACAGGTCCTTCCTTATCCCCATTTAATGCCTGGGTATTATCGAAAAGCTTGGAAACTTTGGCTATTCGTGTAGATAGACATTGTGAAAATGCAATGAAAGTAGCTGAATTTTTAGAAAGCCATCCTAATGTAAATACCGTTAAATACCCATTCCTAAAATCTCATCCACAATATGAATTAGCCAAAAAGCAAATGAAATTAGGAGGCAATATCGTTGCTTTCGAAATCAAAGGCGGAATCGAAGCAGGAAGAGCATTTTTGGACAAAATAAGATTGTGTTCGTTATCGCCAAATTTAGGAGATACGAGAACAATCGTTACACATCCTGCCTCTACAACTCACAGTAAATTGACTGTTGAAGAACGTTTGGCAGTAAGTATTACAGATGGATTGGTTCGTGTTTCTGTTGGATTAGAAACTGTAGAAGATGTAATCGCCGATTTGGAGCAGGCTCTTTCTTAAAGATTTAAAATTATAGCAAAAACCCACGGTTCAAACTGTGGGTTTTGTGTTTCTAGTAGAGATGTTATTATAGAACAGTTAATCTGGAGCAGAAAGATTTGGTGTTTTTACTTGGCATTGTCCCGCTATCCGTTTCAATCTTATGTGCCGAACCCCGGCACATAAGGATTTCCACTTTTATCGGGGCTAAAAGGAGAGATTTTGCTTTTTTTGCAATTATCCAAAAAGGAAAAACAACAGTATTCAAATTCAGATTGTAATATAGATTAGTTTTGATTTGTTAAAATTGTAAATTTGGTTAAATCAATATCTGTTTTTATGGAAAAAAATATAAAAATAACACTGCTTTTTATTGTCGCTATTATAACATCAAGTTGTGAAAAGAAAGCAACTGAAATGGATTTTGAGAAAAGTGTGATGACCGAAATTTTTCCAAGTTTAGTCGATTCGATTTGTGTTGATAGTAGAAAAATGCTGCCTCCTAAATTTGGAGAAAATGTTTATGATCAATCTGGTCATTTTGTTAGAGAAGATTCTACCAAAGCGACAAAAGAACAAATTATCAAATATAGAGAATGGCAAAAAGAAAATGAGAAAGTTGAGAAAGATACTTCGAGTGTTATTATTGCTTTTGACCCTTTTTTAAAAAAGAATAAAACAGAACAAATTAGGATTTTAAAAAGTTATTATCCAAATGTTGAGTTTTCTCAAGAACAAGAAGAAGTAGATGAATACAGGTTTGACTTTGAGAAGATTAAGTTGAATAATAAGTTTAAGCTAAAGAATATTTCAGAATTTCCAAAAGTTGGCAATAAACGAATGCTTTTATTTGAAATAAAATATCCTTTTGTTTTTTCTGGAAATTTATTTTTTTCTAGAATTCAATTTGATAAACAAAAAAAAGTTGGGGTATTAGAGGGCGGTTTTGATTTTTGTGGGAGATGTGGAAGTTTTTATATTTTTTATATTAAAAAAGTAAGCAACAGATGGGTAATTGATAAAATGATACTAACATCTGTCTCGTAAACAATATAAAAACGCTTCGATTTTTGTTTAAAAAACTGATTTATAATCTTTAGAACCTTTATGAAACCAAAACTTATTATTTTATCGGATTTGTGGGGAAAAGAAAAATCAGATTGGGTTTCAGCCTATGTTGAATTATTGAAGGATAAATTCGAAATTCAATATTACGATTGTTGCGAATTGGGAGAAATTGATAAAACAAATTATTCCGAAGAAAGTCTCCACCGTCAGTTTATTAATGGAGGAATTGAAAAAGGGGTGGAGAATCTTTTGAAAACAGAAAAGAATCAAGTTGATATTCTTGCCTTTAGTATTGGCGGAACAATTGCTTGGAAAGCAACTTTGAAAGGATTGAATGTTAGAAGTTTGTTTGCCGTTTCATCAACGAGATTGCGATATGAGAATGAAATTCTCAATGGAGTAATAAAGCTCTATTATGGCGAAAATGACATCAATAAGCCAAAGCATAATTGGTTAGAAAAACATTCAATAGATTTTGAGATCATAAAAAATAAGGAACACGATTTTTATACTGAAATAGATTGCACAACTTTAATTTGCAATGAAATTTTAAAAAAGATTCATACAATTTGCTGATAAAAGGATAAAGTTTGTAGTTTCGTAAACATATTTTATAGACGACTTGTTTCGATTTCAAAAAATCATAGATCAGCAATCATAAATCATAAATCACAATGCTATCAAAGAAAACTAAATACGGAATAAAGGCACTTACTTTTTTGGCTCGCCAAAAAGACAATACACCTGTTCAAATTGCTGAAATTGCTAAAAATGAACATATTTCGATTAAATTTTTGGAAAGTATTTTGTTATTGCTCAGAAACTCTGGTTTTCTTGGTGCAAAAAAAGGAAAAGGCGGTGGCTATTACTTGATAAAAGACCCAAAAGATATCAGTATGGCCAAAGTATATCGCATTCTTGAAGGACCAATTGCGTTGCTTCCCTGCGCAAGTCACAATTTTTATGAAAAATGTGATGATTGTGATGATGAAACTACTTGCGCCGCGCGCCGCTTAATGACTCAGGTTAGGGACAATACCCTTAAGGTACTTGAGAGTAACTCTTTGGCAGACATCGCATTCTAAACTATTAAATTTTTTTTAAAAATAATTTTGAATTTAAAAAAAAGTGTTACTTTTGCAAAGTAATCTAGTAAGCCGATAGGGTAATGGATTTAAAAGTTTAAAAAAAAATAAATGAGCACAGCGATAGCAAATACTTTATTGGAAAAAACGGCAGGTTTCACGATTGAGGAAACTTTGGCTTTTTTGGCTAATGAACACAAGGGGAAAGTGGTTTTTTCAACTTCATTTGGCCAGGAAGATCAGGTAATAACTGCATTGATTGCTAAGAATGAGTTACCAATTAATATATTCACACTTGACACCGGAAGATTGTTTCAAGAAACATATGATGTTTTCCATAGAACAATAAAAAAATACAAAGTTGCTATTCAAACTTATTTTCCAGAAGCCAGCGATGTTGAAAAGCTGTTAAATGCAAAAGGACCTAATAGCTTTTATGAATCGGTGGAGAACAGAAAAGAATGTTGTTTTATTCGAAAAGTTGCTCCTTTGACCAAAGCCTTGAAAGGAAATGAAATTTGGATTACAGGTTTGCGTGCCGAGCAATCAGAAAACAGAAATGATTTGGCAGCCTTTGAATACGACGCTCATTTCAATATCATAAAATTCAATCCATTATTGAAATGGAGTTTGGAAGATGTTCAAAAATATATTGATGAGAATAATGTGCCACAAAATGCCTTGCACAAAAAAGGATTTGTAAGCATCGGTTGTGCGCCTTGTACAAGAGCGATTGCCGAAGGAGAAGATATCAGAGCAGGAAGATGGTCGTGGGAGTCCAGTCATAAAGAATGTGGTTTACACCAGAAATAAGGTTAGAGGTCAGAAGTTAGAAAATAGAATAGAGAGAATAAAAAAACAATAATAGTTGAGAGATTTTAGTCCAGGTCACAAGAACAACCTTAAACTTTAAACTTTAAACTTTTAAACTAAAAATATGAGTTCAGTATTAAAAACAAATGCTTTAGAAAGCGAAGCAATTTACATATTCAGAGAAGTAATTTCTCAATTCGACAAACCGGTTTTGCTTTTTTCTGGCGGTAAAGATTCAATTACATTAGTGCGTTTGGCGCAAAAAGCATTTTTTCCGGCAAAAATTCCTTTTCCATTGTTACACGTGGATACAGGACACAATTTTCCTGAAACAATTGAATTTAGAGACAAATTGGTAGCCGAATTAGGTTTGGAATTAATTGTGCGAAATGTACAGGATGCTATTGATGAAGGAAAAGTAGTGGAAGAGTCTGGGAAATATTCTAGCAGAAACAGTTTGCAAACCACTACATTATTAGATGCTATCGAAGAATTTAAATTCGATGCTTGTATTGGTGGAGCGCGTCGTGACGAAGAAAAAGCAAGAGCCAAAGAACGTATTTTTTCTGTACGTGATGATTTTGGACAATGGGATGAAAAAAATCAACGTCCTGAATTGTTTGATCTTTTGAACGGAAAAATTGAAAACGGTCAAAACGTTCGTGTTTTCCCAATTTCAAACTGGACTGAATTGGATGTTTGGAGTTATATCGAACAAGAGCAAATCGAAATTCCATCGATTTACTTTTCACACAAACGTAAAGTTTTTTTGAGAGACGGTTTAATTTGGTCACACTCTCCTTTTGTGTACCAAGAAGAAGACGAACAAATCGAAGAACGAATTGTTCGCTTCAGAACCGTTGGAGATATGAGTTGTACTGCCGCTGTTGAATCATATGCAGCAACCATTCAAGAAGTGGTTGGAGAGATTCGTACTTCGACTATTTCTGAAAGAGGAGCCAGAATCGATGACAAACGTTCTGAAGCTGCAATGGAAAAAAGAAAACAACAAGGATACTTTTAGGCCCCCTTGCCCCCTGAAGGGGGAATTAAGAATCAAACAAATAAATAAAAATAGTTTATTGATAAAGTTATAAAACTTGAAACTTTAAACTTGAAACCAAATATTGAAATGGAAGTTTTAAAAATAGCAACAGCAGGAAGCGTAGATGACGGAAAAAGTACTTTAATCGGGAGATTGTTGTACGATACAAAATCATTGACTACAGATAAAATTGAAGCAATTGAAAAAAGCAGTAAGCAAAAAGGATACGATTATTTAGATTTTTCTTTGGCTACCGATGGTTTAGTTGCTGAGCGTGAACAAGGGATTACAATTGACGTAGCACATATTTATTTTTCTACAGCGAAAAAAAGTTACATCATTGCCGATACTCCGGGTCACGTAGAATATACTCGTAATATGGTTACTGGAGCTTCGACTTCACAAGTGTCTATTATTTTGATCGATGCCCGTAAAGGTGTGATTGAGCAAACGTACCGTCACTTTTTTATCAATAATTTATTGAGAGTAAAAGATGTGATTGTTGCAGTAAACAAAATGGATTTGGTTGATTATTCGGAAGAAGTATACAACAAAATCAAAGCCGATTTTCAAGCATTAAATGCAAAAAGCGCGTACAAAGAACAAAACGTAAGTTACATTCCGTTGAGCGCTTTAACAGGAGATAATGTGGTAGAAACATTAGGAAAAATGCCTTGGTATACAGGACAAACTATCCTGCAGCATTTAGAAGCTTTAGAGCCAAAAGATGTTTACGATAATGGGCAAGCGCGTTTCCCTGTTCAAACAGTAATTCGCCCAAAAACAGAAGAATACCACGATTTTAGAGGTTATGCTGGGAAATTGTACGGGAACAATATTAAAGTTGGAGATGCGGTAACGGTGCTTCCTTCTTTGACAGAATCTACGGTTACTAATATTCACTTTTTTGATCAACAATTTGATGAAGCTAGCGTTGGTTCGTCTATAACAATCGAATTAGAAAATGATATCAATGTAACGAGAGGTGATATGATCGTAAAATCAAGTGAGCTTCCTAGAATTGAAAAAGACATCACAACAACCGTTTGTTGGATGGACAGCAAAAAATTAGTGGCAGGCGCAAAATATTTTGTACAACACAATACGAATAGAGTTTTGGCCAAAATTGATAGCGTGAAAAATGTAATCGCAACCGATTATTCAGGAGTAACGCCAGCGACTCAATTAGCAATAAACGAAATAGGAGAAGTAACCATTAAATTGAGTAAAGCCATTTATTTTGATGCTTACACAGAAAATAAATCTAATGGAGCCTTCATTTTGATAGATGCCGCAACCAACACAACAGCAGGAGTTGGATTTATTAAATAGTTGATAGTTGATGGTTTTTAGTTGATAGTTATGCTGCCAACAACCAACCATAAACAACCAACCACAAACTATAAACTAAAAAGTTATGCAAAGTTTTAGAACCGAAATAGAAGACCCGATTGTCCAAAAAGAGATTATCGATTTAGAGAAAAAAATCCATTTATTCCGTGGAGGACAAATTGATGATGAACGTTTTCGTAGTCTTCGTTTGGCACGTGGTATTTATGGTCAACGTCAGGAAGGCGTACAAATGATTCGTATTAAATTGCCTTACGGAAAAGTGTCTAGCGAACAATTGAGAAGAATCACAGATGTGTCTGAAAAATATTCTACAGGCCGTCTGCACATCACAACGCGTCAGGATATCCAAATTCACTATGTAAGTTTGGACAGAACACCTGAACTTTGGGCAGACTTAGCCAAAGATGATATTACTTTGAGAGAAGCTTGTGGAAACACGGTAAGAAATATCACGGCTAGTGAAACTGCCGGAATTGATTTAGACGAGCCATTTGACGTATCTCCTTATGCACACGCTTTGTTTCAATATCTATTGCGTAACCCAATCTGTCAAGAAATGGGTCGTAAGTTCAAAATATCATTCTCATCTTCTGATAAAGATACCGCTTTGAGCTATTTGCACGATTTAGGATTCATTCCCAAAATTGTAAATGGTGAAAAAGGTTTTAAAATAATGTTGGGTGGAGGTTTAGGTTCACAACCAAGCCACGCTGAATTGCTTTCAGAATTTGTCCCGGTTAACCAAATTATCCCGACTGCCGAAGGGGTAATCAGAGTTTTTGACCGTCACGGAGAAAGAGCAAAACGTTTGAAAGCGCGTTTGAAATTCTTAATCAAAGATTTGGGACGTGACGAATTTATGCGTTTGGTTGACGAAGAGAAAAAAGCTTTGGCTTTCCATACATACGAAATAGACACTACTGATTTTGAAGGAGCAATTACGGAACCTTTATTGGAAGTGCCTTCAGTAACGATTGATAATGTTGAAGCTTATGAAGCTTGGAAAAAATCGAACGTTATTGAACAAAAACAAGCTGGATATGTTGCTATTGGAATTAAAATTCTTCTAGGAGATTTTTATATCGACAAAGCAAGATTATTGGCTGATTTGGTTAAAAATTATGGTGCCAATGAATTGCGTTTTTCATTAAGACAAAATATTCTTATCCGTAACATCAAAGAAGAAAATTTACCTTTTTTCTATCAGGAATTAGCCAAATTGGATTTTGTTACTTTAGGATATAATACCGTTGCTGATATCACGGCTTGTCCTGGAACTGATACTTGTAATTTAGGAATTGCGAGCAGTACAGGTATTGCTGAAGAATTGGAGAGAGTTATAGCAACAGAATATCCACAATTTAATAGCAATGTGGATATTGCCATAAAAATTAGCGGGTGTATGAATGCCTGTGGACAACACAATATGTCCGAAATAGGTTTTCAAGGAATGTCCATCAATGCTGGAAAACTGGTAGCTCCAGCACTTCAGGTATTATTAGGAGGAAAAAATATAGGCAACGGCGTTGGACGTTTTTCTGATAAAGTAATCAAAATACCTAGCAGAAGAGGACCGGATGCTTTGCGATTGATCTTAAATGATTTTGAAGCCAATGGAAATGGACAGCCATTTGTGGATTATTATGATGCCAAAGGAGAGAAATATTTCTATGAGTTCTTAAAACCATTGGCTGATGTAACGAATTTAACCGAAGCTGATTTTGTAGATTGGGGTAATGCCGATAATTACGTAAAAGCAGTTGGAGTTGGAGAATGTGCCGGTGTTGTAATTGATTTGGTAGCTACATTATTGTTTGAAGCCAAAGATAAATTAACGTTTGCTCAAGAAGCTTTTGATGATAAAAAATGGTCAGATGCAATTTATTTGGCTTACGCTGGATTTGTAAATGGAGCCAAAGCATTATTATTGGCTGAAAACGAAAAAACAAACCACCACGCTGGAATTATCGATTTGTTTGATACTGTTTTTATAGAAAGCAAAAAAATAGAATTGGGATCAGATTTCAAAGATTTGGTTTATCAAATCAGAGCTAATGAACCATCAGAAGCGTTTGCACAAAAATATATACAAGATGCTATAGCTTTCTTCGGAAAAATAGAAGCATACAGAACCAAAGATTTAGCTAATGCATAAAACGATACAACCCAAAGTAACTTTAGTAGGCGCAGGACCTGGCGACCCAGACTTGCTTACGCTAAAAGGCGTAAAAGCACTTGCTGAGGCGAATGTGGTTTTGTATGATGCTTTGGCCAATGAGGAAATAATGAAGTACGCTCCTCAAAATTCCATTAAAATATTTGTGGGGAAAAGAATCGGTTGCCACGAATATTCACAAGATCAAATCAACCAATTGATTGTCGATAATGCGCTTACCTACGGTCACGTGGTTCGGTTAAAAGGAGGGGATCCATTTATCTTCGGAAGAGGAAGTGAAGAAATAGATTACGTAGAAAGTTTTGGAATCCCTACATTTGTAGTACCCGGAATTTCATCCGCAATTGCGGTTCCCGCTTATCAGGGAATTTCATTGACCAAAAGAGGAACTTCCGAAAGTTTTTGGGTAATCACAGGAACCACTTCCAACAGAAATTTGTCTAGTGATATCGCTCTTGCAGCAAAATCATCAGCGACTGTTGTGATTTTGATGGGAATGAGTAAACTATCACAAATTGTTGCTTTATTCCAAAAAGAATCCAAAGGAGAAACTCCTGTTGCGATTATTCAAAACGGAACAACACCAAATGAGAAAATAGGTGTGGGAACAATTGATACGATTCAAGAAGTGGCTGTCGAAAATAAATTGAGTTCACCGGCAATTATCGTAATTGGGGAAGTAGTCAAAGAAAGTAATCAACTGAAAGGGTTTTACGAAGAATTTGTAGCCGCCGAAATAAAGTTATAATGGAAAGAAACGAATTATATCCTATTTTTTTAAAACTGCATAACATCAATGTACTTATTGTTGGTGGTGGAAATGTAGGTTTGGAAAAGTTGTCGTTTATGTTGAAATCAAGCCCCAACGCCAATGTTGAGGTTGTGGCGACAAAGTTTCTGCCCGAATTGGAAGCATTAGCCGAAAAACATCCTTCGGTAAAATTGACCCAAGCGAAGTTCAAGAAAAAAATGCTCAAGAAACGAAATATGGTTTTAGCTTGTACTGATGACTTGAAAGTAAACAAACGGGTATATGATTTGTCCCGAAAAAGATATCTCATTTGCAATATTGCCGATACACCCGATTTATGCGATTATTATTTGGGAGGAATCGTGACCAAAGGAAACGTGAAAATTGCCATTTCAACTAACGGAAAATCGCCAACAACAGCCAAAAGATTACGCGAGTTTTTCGAAGAAGTAATTCCGGAAGACATCAATAAAATGGTTCAAAACCTGAATGAATATCGAAAGACTTTGAAAGGTAATTTCGAAGAAAAAGTTCAAAAAATGAATGAAATTACAGAAGGATTAAAAAAATAAGCAGATTTCAGAAGGCAGAAATTAGAGAAAAGAATGCAGAAATAAAGAATGAGATTCTGTGACAATTATCATTTTCAGAAATTGAAAGCATTCGTTTATTTGCGCACAAAATAAAAAATAATATAAAGAGTTAAATTTAAATATAATGGTTAAAACAGACATACTTATAATAGGAGCCGGGCCAACAGGTCTATTCGCCGTTTTCGAAGCAGGATTATTAAAATTAAAATGTCATATTCTGGATGCCTTGCCACAACCGGGAGGACAATTATCAGAGTTGTATCCAAAGAAACCTATCTATGATATTCCAGGATTTCCGGAAGTATTGGCAGGAGATTTAGTGGATAATTTAATGGAACAAATCAAGCAATTCGAACCTGGATTTACTCTTGGTGAGCGTGCAGAAACTATCGATAAGCAAGAAGATGGCAGTTTTATTGTTACTTCAAACAAAGGAAAAAAATTCCACGCGTCTGTTGTAGCTATTGCTGGAGGATTGGGAAGTTTCGAACCAAGAAAGCCACTTATCGAAGATATCGAATTTTACGAAGATAAAGGAATTAAATACTTTATCAAAAACCCAGAAAAATTCAGAGACAAAAGAGTTGTGATTTCCGGAGGAGGAGATTCTGCTTTGGACTGGAGTATTTTCTTGGCAAATGTAGCTTCAGAAGTAACTTTGATTCACCGTAGAAACGAATTTAGAGGAGCTCTTGATTCTGTAGAAAAAGTGCAAGAATTGAAGAATGCGGGAAAAATAAAAATGATCACACCCGGCGAAGTTGTCGGTTTAAACGGAGCAGAGCATTTAGAATCTGTTGATGTAGATATTGACGGAGCACACAGAAACATTCCAACAGATTATTTCATTCCGCTTTTTGGTCTAACACCAAAATTAGGTCCTATTGCCGACTGGGGATTAGAAATCGAAAAAAATGCCATCAAAGTAAACAATGCTTTGGATTACCAAACGAATATCCCTGGAATTTTTGCCATTGGTGACGTAAACACATATCCTGGTAAATTAAAATTGATTCTTTGCGGATTCCACGAAGCCACATTAATGTGTCAAGCGGCATACCAAATCATCAATCCTGGTAAAAAATACGTAATGAAATACACCACCGTTTCCGGAGTTGACGGATTCGACGGTACTCGTAAAGAAGCTCCAAAAGCGGTAGTGAAAGCTATTGTTTAATCTTTAGAGACTAAGCTTCTAAGATGCTGAGAATCTAAGATTTTGAAATACTAAAGCTCAAATTTGTAATATAGTTTGAGCTTTTTTATTTATATCTTTGTGTGATATTAAAATTAATTCATCATGAATTTAGCAACAAGAAAATATAATTTTATTCAAGAACTATCCAATGTAGACGAAAGTCTTTTGGAAAAACTCGAACTATTGGTAAAGGCAAGCAAAAAGGATTGGTACAGTGAATTATCAGCTCAGGAAAAAGAAGAAATTGAAATTGGAATTTCCCAAGCTGACAACAATGACTTAGTAAGCCATTCTACCGTTATGGATAAATTCAAGAAATGGCATTAGGGATTAAATGGACGCCTCAGGCAGAAAAAGGTTTAGACAGCGTACTTTTTTATTTGGAGAAATTTTGGTCCATAAAAGAAATTTTGCAATTAGAAGAAAATATAAAACAAGTTACAAGTTTAGTAATTCTCTACCCTGAATTATTCCCAAAATCAGGAACAAACCAATATTTGTACAAAGCAATTATAGATAAAAATAATTATCTGGTTTACAGAATAAACACTAAGATGAGACGAATTGAAATCGTTAATTTAAGAGGTACTAAGCAAAAAATAAAGCACTAAACTGTTTTTTTAAGATTCTGAGTTACTAAGAAGCTGAGAAGCTAAGATTTTCAAAAAAAGCTCAAACTTGCAATATAGTTTTGAGTTTTTTTTATAATGATTATGAATGAAAATTTTGACTTAGAGGCTTAGTAGCTCAGAACCTTAGAATCTAAAAAAAAAACTTGCAATTGTTAGCGCTATGTCGTTTCTTTGCACTGTTCCTATTTTTATTGAAAGTTATCACGAAAGGCGGAGGGAAAAGACCCGATGAAACCTTAGCAACCCTTTACTTTTTTAAAGAAGGTGCTACATTCTACCACGCACAGCGCGGATAGATAACACAAGAATACATCTCCGTATTCCTCAAACCTTTTCCTGACAACATTTCGATATTTTTTTTAGAGCGAATGATTGGTGCATTTTTTGCAGTCATCGTTCCCGCTGTACACTATATCTTTTATGCTGAACCCCAGCATAAAAGGATGTCGTTTCCATCGGGGCTAAAGAGCCAGAATTAGGAATTTTTGGAATTAATAATGAGCTTAGCGCCTTTGCGTCTTTGCGAGAAATAAAAAATATGTCAACAATTCAAGAAGAAATAAAAAAGAGAATACTCGTGCTCGACGGAGCTATGGGGACAATGCTGCAACGTTATAATTTCTCTGAAGAAGATTTTCGTGGCGAACGATTCAAAGATTTTCCACATCCGCTAAAAGGAAACAACGATTTATTGTCCCTAACGCAACCTCAAGCTATCAAAGCAGTTCACGCAGCTTATTTTGAAGCTGGAGCCGATATTGTGGAAACCAATACTTTTTCAGGAACCACCATCGGTATGGCGGATTATTACCTAGAAGAATATGTTTATGAATTGAATTACGAATCGGCAAAACTTGCCCGTGAAGTAGCCGATGAATTCACTGCTAAAAATCCAAACCAACCTCGTTTTGTTGCCGGTTCAATTGGTCCGACAAACCGTACGGCGAGTATGTCTCCAGATGTGAACGATCCAGGATACAGAGCCGTAACTTTTGATGATTTGCGTATAGCTTACAAGCAACAAGTCGAAGCCTTAATGGACGGTGGTTGCGATTTACTTTTGGTAGAAACTATTTTTGATACACTAAATGCCAAAGCGGCGCTTTTTGCTATCGAACAAGTAAAAGAAGAGCGCAATCTTGATATTCCGATTATGGTTTCAGGAACGATTACCGATGCTTCGGGAAGAACACTTTCGGGACAAACGGTAGAAGCCTTTTTGGTTTCGGTGTCGCATATTCCATTGTTGAGCGTAGGATTCAATTGTGCCCTTGGTGCCGATTTATTGAAACCGTATTTGCAGACTTTGTCGCATAACACTTCTTTCAACGTGTCGGCGCATCCCAATGCAGGATTGCCAAACGCCTTTGGAGAATACGATGAAACACCGGAGGAAATGCAAGCACAAATTAAAAGTTATTTAGACGATAATTTAATAAACATCATAGGCGGTTGTTGCGGAACAACTCCAAATCATATCAAATTGATTGCCGATATCGCGAAGGATTATAAGCCTAGAGTTTCAACGGCGGTTATGTAAATTGAAATAATTGAAGCGTTAAGAATCACATACCACCGCTAGCGAAGATTTTTAAACATTTTTACTCACTGAAATTAAATTTTATGAAGATCTTAATTAGCTTTTGTTACATAATTTTATTTGGATATGTAGGTTATTCTCAAGGTCAAAATAAAAAATTAGAAGGGGAATTGTTGAAATTAAAGAATCAGGCATTTTGTGATTGTTATTCTGAAGTTTTATCAGGGAAAGAATCAATAAGATATAAAGATGGTAGTAGTTATGTACAGATTATAGATTTGAAAGGGGAATATATTTTTGGAAATGAAAAATATAGAGAGATGATTAAAAAATGGGCAAAAAAAGAATACAAATCATATGATCCTAATAACAATTTATATTTAATGAAGTGTTTAGATTTTTATAACAGCCCAGTCCTAATTAAATTTATTGACTCTGTTAGACAGAAAGAAATTAAGATTAAATGATGTTTATTGCACAAAGCTCGCGTGAGGGATAGCAGTGGAAAGCCCACAGACCGATGGAGTCTCGATAGCTATCGGGACGGAATTGGACGAGGACTTGAAACGAATAGCCCGACCCTTGTGGTCACGCCCAAATAAAGTTGAAATTAAAATAAAATATAACTACAGTTTTTTGGACCGTAGATAAAACAATAAAAACTTAGAATCTAAGCTACTTAGAAACTTAGTAATCCAGATAGCGCGGATTTGCAATCCGTGCCCGCAAAGAGAATAAAATGAAAGGTTTTCGATAAAAACAAAATCTGGAGGAATTGGCTTTGAATAGAAAATAGAAACAATGATTAAACAAATTTATTAAGATTGTAGCTTTGATTGAAATTGAATAACACAACTTCGTGGAGAGAATAGCACATACTCATAAGCGAGATTAGGGACAAAAGAAAAATATGACTGAATATCCAATCTTTGTATTTACGGCTTTACTGATTTTAGTTTACGGACTTTTTTCAAAAGCCCTTGAAAAATCTGTTATCACAGCACCAATGGTTTTTGTAGTGATTGGTATAATAGCTTCTAATTTTCAAATAGATGAATTGAGGCAAGGTATTGATGCGCCATTGGTAAAAATACTTGCTGAACTTACACTGGTGTTAGTGCTTTTTAATGATGCATCCACTATTAATTTAATGGAATTAAGAAAGCATCGAAAATTGCCTGTTCGTTTATTGCTAATAGGTTTGCCATTGACTATGGTATTGGGAATATTAATAGGCATCCCACTTTTTCCTGGTGTTAATATCTGGGTAATTGCGCTTATGGCTTTTATTTTGTCGCCTACTGATGCTGCTTTGGGGCAGGCAGTGGTTACAAGTAAACTGGTGCCCGAAAAAATTCGCCAAACCATAAACGTTGAAAGTGGTTTAAACGATGGGATTGCATTTCCTCCAATATTAATTTGTCTTGCTGTTTTATCTCATGCAGATGCGGGAAACTCTGGTACATCTTATTGGTTACTTTTTACACTCCGGCAATTTGTTTTTGGTCCATTGATTGGTGGATTGATTGGTTGGGCAGGAGGATATTTAGTTGACAAGGCTTCAAGCAAAGGCTGGATGAATTCCACTTTTCAAAGTTTATCTTCAATAGCCATTGCATTATTAGCGTTTTCACTAGCCGAAACAGTTGACGGTAATGGCTTCATCGCTGCATTTTTTGCAGGCATGTTACTCGGAACTCATAACCTCAAAGTACGCGAACGATTACATGAATTTGGTGAAGCAGAAAGTCAGGCACTCGTACTTTTTATTTTTCTTTTATTTGGTATGATGCTCGTTCCGTTTTGTTATCCTTATTGGGATATAAACGCTTGGGTTTATGCCTTATTAAGTCTTACAATTATCAGAATGTTGCCCGTTGCAATTTGCCTTATTGGTACAAAATTACCTAGTGTTACTATTGGATTTATTGGTTGGTTTGGACCACGCGGCATTGCATCAGTTTTGTATTTATTACTCGTAATAATTGAATTAGGAATACCGGGATATGAACGCATAATTTCAGTTATTGTTCTTACAGTTTTGCTAAGTATTTTTTTGCATGGATTTACTGCGGTACCTTTTTCAAAAATGCTTGGCAAGTATTTTCAGTAAGATAAAATATCATTAAGTTCAAACGTAGAGAATAGTAATTTTGTAAATTTTAAAAATAGATGGCGATACAAATACTTTTTAGTTTGGGAATTATTGTTGCAACCATTTTTATTCATGGATTGGGAACCGCATGGTGGCTGAATTATTTGTTTCGCAACCGCGATTTAAAAAGTCAGGTTTTCGGATTTTATAAGATTTTGAAAACACTTTCTACTATGGCCGTTTTTTTAATGGTATTACACTTTATTGAAATTGCTCTTTGGGCTGGCGTTTATATGATGATACCTGCATTGGATAAAATCAGTCATTGGGAAGAATCGATTTATTTTTCAATGATTACTTACACCACGTTAGGTTATGGCGATATCACGCTCCCTCCTATCTGGCGCATCATGAGTGGATTTGAAGCCATGAATGGGATTTTGTTATTTGGTTGGTCAACCACAATGTTCTTTGCAGTAGTACAGAAAATTATAGCAATTAAAAATAATAAGAATTAATTGTAAAAAAACAGTTATGAGCGTGGGACGGGGAAATTTATTTAAGTTTATTAATAGTTTAGAATAGAATATAAAAATATAGACGCAAAGAAAGGCTTTAAATTATAAACACGAATTCACGAATTTTAAAAATATAGATTATAATTCGTGAATTCGTGGCAAGATAAAATAAAAAAATGGGACACAATAAAAATAGAAGAAACCTTGTATTATCAGGATTAGAGCCTTTGATCATTACGCCGGACAGCGTATTTGTGAATGTTGGGGAACGTACCAATGTAACAGGTTCGAGAAAGTTCCTTCGATTGATCAAGGAGGAAAAATATGAGGAAGCACTCGATATTGCGAGACAGCAGGTAGAAGGAGGGGCGCAGATCATCGATATCAATATGGATGAGGGAATGCTTGACGGCGTTTATGCAATGACCAAATTCCTGAATTTGATTGCTGCCGAGCCGGATATTTCTCGTGTGCCAATTATGATTGACAGTTCGAAATGGGAAATCATTGAGGCTGGTTTGAAAGTCGTGCAGGGAAAATGTGTGGTAAACTCGATTTCGCTGAAAGAAGGAGAGGAAGCTTTTATCCATCACGCCAAATTGATCAAACGTTATGGAGCTGCCGTGATTGTAATGGCTTTTGATGAGGTAGGACAAGCCGATAATTACGATCGTAGAGTTGAAATTTGCCAACGGTCGTATGATATTTTGGTAAACAAAGTAGATTTTCCTCCACAGGATATCATCTTCGATTTGAATATATTCCCCGTAGCGACAGGTATGGAGGAACACCGCTTGAATGCTTTGGATTTCTTTAGAGGAACCAAATGGGTTCGAGAAAATTTACCGCACGCGCACATTAGTGGCGGGGTGAGTAACGTTTCGTTTTCGTTTAGGGGAAATGACACGGTGAGAGAAGCGATGCACTCGGTTTTCTTGTACCATGCCATTAAAAACGGAATGACAATGGGAATTGTAAATCCGGAAATGTTGTCGATATATGACGAAATTCCAAAAGATTTATTGGAACACGTAGAAGATGTAATTCTGGACAGACGCGATGATGCTACAGAACGCTTATTGGATTTTGCCGAAAATGTAAAAGGAGATGTAAAGAGCAACGAGAAAGCGGTTCAAGAATGGCGTTCGGGAACGGTTCAGGAAAGAATTACGCATTCCTTGGTAAAAGGGGTGGATGAATTTATAGAAATTGATGTTGAGGAAGCTCGCTTAGCCGCCACAAAACCTATCGAAGTTATCGAAATCAACTTGATGACGGGAATGAATGTTGTCGGAGATTTGTTTGGTTCAGGTAAAATGTTTTTGCCACAGGTGGTAAAATCGGCACGTGTAATGAAAAAAGCTGTGGCTTATTTATTGCCGTTTATCGAAGCTGCTAAACAGGTAGGTGATAAATCGGGGAATGGAAAGATTTTGATGGCAACCGTAAAAGGTGATGTACACGATATTGGTAAAAATATTGTTTCGGTGGTATTGGCTTGCAATAATTATGAGATTGTCGATTTGGGTGTTATGGTGCCTCCCGAAAAAATTATTGCAGCGGCTATTGAACATGAAGTAGATATTATTGGATTAAGCGGATTGATCACGCCGTCTTTGGACGAAATGGTGTATCTCGCTAAGGAATTGGATAAAAGAGGGATGAAAATTCCGGTAATGATTGGTGGCGCAACTACTTCACGCGCACATACGGCCGTGAAAATTGCACCTCAATACAGAGAAACCGTGATTCACGTAAACGATGCGTCAAGAGCGGTTACCGTAGCAGGAAATTTATTAGATCACAACCGAAAAATTTATGCAAGCGATATCCGTGCCGAATACGATGCGTTTAGAGAAACATTCTTGAATCGTTCAAGAGACAAGAATTTCCTAACGATTGAGCAAGCGCGTAAGAATAAATTACAATTGGATTGGAGACATTTCGAACCTGTAAAACCAAAAGTTATTGGGGAACAAACTATCGAAGTGGACTTGGATGTGTTGGTTCCTTACATTGACTGGACTCCGTTTTTTAGGACTTGGGAATTGTTCGGAAAATATCCGGCGATTTTGGCAGATGAAGTTGTGGGAGAGCAAGCGACTTCTGTTTTTGCGGATGCACAAGCTATGTTGGAAGTAATTTTGAAAGAAAAGAAATTACAAGCCAAAGGAATCTACGGAATTTTCCCTGCGAACCAAATCAATGATGATGATATCGAGTTGACTGACGAAAACGGAAAACCATTGCAGACATTCTTGACTTTGCGTCAGCAGTCACAAAAAACAAAAGGAGCACCAAACATCGCATTAGCCGATTTTATTGCTCCAAAAGAGAGTGGGAAAGTGGATTATATGGGAGCATTTTGTGTAACCACCGGTTTTGGTGTAGACGAATGGGCGGCTGAATTCGAAAAGGATTTGGACGATTACAATTCGATTATGGTTAAAGCTTTGGCGGATCGTTTTGCAGAAGCTTTCGCCGAATATTTACACGAAAAAATCCGTAAAGAAATTTGGGGTTATGCAGCCGATGAGGTTTTGAGCAAACAAGCGCTTATTGAAGAAGATTATAAAGGAATTCGTCCGGCACCGGGTTATCCTGCTTGTCCAGACCACTTGGAAAAACCAACGATTTGGAAATTGCTGAATGTAGAGGCAGCAATTGGAGTGACCCTGACCGAAAGTATGGCGATGTGGCCGGCTTCTTCGGTTTCGGGATATTATTTTGGAAATCCGGAAAGCAAGTATTTCGGTCTTGGAAAAATAAAAGAAGATCAGGTTATTGATTACGCCAAACGAAGAAGTGTTTCAACAGAGGTCGCCATGAAATGGCTGAATCCAAATATAGCAGATTAAAAAATTTGTTTCAAGTTTAAAGTTTCAAGTTACTCGAGAGAACTTTAAACCTTAAACTTGAAACTTGAAACAAATAAAATGAAAGTAACAAAACATATTGAAAAAGCCAAAGGAGAAACGTTATTCTCTTTCGAAATTATTCCGCCACAGAAAGGCAAAAGCATTCAGGAGTTATACGACAATATTGACCCGTTGATGGAGTTCAAGCCACCATTTATAGATGTAACGACTTCTCGTGAGGAGTATATTTATGTGGATAAAGGCAATGGTTTATTGGAAAAAAAACTGACCAGAATGCGTCCTGGAACCTTGGGGATTTGCGCTTCTATTAAACATAAATACAATGTGGATACGGTTCCTCACGTGCTTTGCGGTGGTTTCACCAAAGAAGAGACGGAATATTTGTTAGTCGATTGTCATTATTTAGGAATTGACAATGTTATGGCGCTTCGTGGTGATGCGATGAAAGACGAACAGTCCTTTGTACCCAAAGAAGGTGGGAATAATTATGCATCCGACTTAGTGAGTCAAATTTATCAATTGAATAACGGAAAGTATTTACACGATGTAATGGACATCGACAACAAAGCCGATTTTTGCATAGGTGTTGCAGGTTATCCAGAGAAGCATTTGGAATCTCCTTCTTTGATGTCAGATTTAAAAAGATTGAAAGAAAAAGTAGATGCTGGAGCTGATTATGTGGTGACTCAAATGTTTTTTGATAATGCCAAATATTTTGAGTTTGTTGCCAAAGCCAGAGAAATAGGAATTACCGTTCCAATTATTCCGGGAATAAAACCGATTGCGGTGCAAAGACATTTACAGGTATTGCCTCAAATATTCCGTATCGATTTGCCAGAAGATTTGATAAGCGCAGTTGATAAGTGCAAAAATAACGCAGAAATACGCCAAGTGGGTATAGAGTGGGCCATCCAACAATCAATAGAATTGAAAGCGGCTGGAGTGCCTGTTTTACATTATTATTCTATGGGAAAATCAGAAAATATCAGACAAATAGCAAGCCAAGTTTTTTAAATAAAAAATTATTATTAATTTCAATTTGAAATACTCGATTGGTTATTTTTAACTAATGGGGTATTTTTTTTAATATTAAACGCTATATTCTAAAATAAACAGCATTTATTTTTTACCATATAAGTCATATAAGTTAAAATATAAAAAAGTTTGTCAAGTCGAAAAAAGTACAAATAAGAGAAAAACCTTCTTTATGGGTTTATTTCATTTACCTTATATGATCTTTTAATTTTGCTTAACTTTCTCAAAAGGATTACTTATATGACTTATATGGTTGAATAAAGTGTTTGAAAGAATGCTGTTATTTCTAGAATTAAGCGAAATTAAATAAAAGTATATGAACCCAACCCTCCAACAAGATTTAAAAGACATTGAAAATATTCTCGAAAAAGTAAAACAACAAGGAATTGATTTTCTTAATGTCATTGATGAGATCCCCACTTCAACCCAAAATACAATATCCACTAATAGGAATCTAAGTGATTCTGGTTTGGGAGCAATGTCGGTTTTGGACGAATTCAATGAACGTTTAGCCCCTTTGATGGTTTCACAGGCGGGACCTAGATATTGGGGTTTTGTTACGGGAGGGGCAACACCTGCTTCTATAGTTGGCGATTGGTTAACTACGATTTATGATGCAAATGCACAGGCTACAAAAGCGCAAGGAGGCGTTTCTGCTTTGATAGAAATAGAAACCATTAATCTATTGCTGCAATTATTGGATTTGCCAAAATCATTTTTGGGCGGATTTGTAACAGGCGCTACAATGTCAAATTTCACAAGTTTGGCGGTGGCTCGACAATGGTTCGGAAAGCAATTGGGTCAGGATTTTGCAAAAAACGGAATTAGCGCTCCTCTAAATATTCTTACGGCTACACCGCATTCTTCTTCAGTAAAATGTTTGGCGATGTTAGGAATTGGAAGCCAAAATTTCATTAAAGTAAAAACAGTTGAAGGAAATCGGGAAGCTATTGACATGAACGATTTGGAACAAAACATTAAAAGTTTAAATGGTCAGCCTTTTATTTTAATATCGAGTGCGGGAACTGTCAACTCAGCCGATTTTGATGATTTTAATGCAATTGCGAAACTCAAAGAGAAATACAATTTTTGGTGGCATATTGATGCCGCTTTCGGAGGTTTTGCAGCTTGTTCTCCAAAATACAAACATTTGGTAAACGGTTGGGGAAACGCAGACAGTATTACCATAGATTGCCATAAATGGCTGAATGTTCCTTACGAAAGTGCTTTTTATTTGGTAAAAGAACAACATAAAAATCTTCAGGTGGAAACGTTCCAAAATTCAAATGCTCCATATTTGGGTGATCCATTGGAGAATTTCAGTTACCTGAATTTCCTGCCTGAGAATTCCAGACGATTAAAAGCTTTGCCTGTTTGGTTTTCACTATTGGCATACGGAAAACAGGGATTTCAAGATATTGTAGAAAATAGTGTTGCGATGGCATTGCAGTTGGATGCTTTTATAACTAATGATGAAAGCTTCGAATTATTGGCGCCAACCCGTCTCAATAATGTTTGTTTCACTTTGACAGGAGAACACAATCAGGAAAAAGTAAATTTATTTTTGACGCAACTCAATGATAACGGCAAAGTGTTTATGACGCCAACAGTATATCAAAACCGCAAAGGAATTAGAGCTTCGTTTGTCAATTGGAGAACGAATGAAAATGACATTAAAATTGTGATAGAAGAAATGAAGAAAATTATTTCAACAGTTGTGTCACAGTAGATTATAAACGTTTTTGTAGTATATTTAGGAACTAGTATTTTTAAATATATCTTGAATGAAAATAATGTTGAAACTTTACATCTGTTTGTTTTTGTTAACTATTTGCAATAAAGGATTTTCACAGGAAAAGAGTTTGAAAATTTCTCTTTGGGAAAATGGCGCTCCTGGTTTTGAAAATCGTAAAGACGAACCCGAACAAGCCAAAGACTGGTGGGTAAAAAATATTCATAATCCATCGATAACGGCTTATTTTCCTGAAAAGCCAAATGGTATGGCGGTACTTATTTGTCCTGGCGGAGGGCATGAAAATTTGGTTTTCAATTCAGAGGGAAGAGATGCTGCGGAGTATTTTACAAGTATTGGTATAACAGCTTTTGTCCTAAAATACCGTTTGGCAAGAGAAGTTGGGTCACCCTATAAATTAGAAACTCATGTGAAACAGGATGCTGAAAGGGCAATGAGACTGATAAGAAGTAAGGCTGCTGAATTTAAAATAGATCCAACTCGAATAGGTGCAATGGGGTTTTCTGCTGGGGGGGAAGTTGTGGCTTTGGTCGCTTATAATGCTAAAAATACTTTGGAAAATTCATCTGACGCAATCGATAAACAAGATGCACAACCCAACTTTCAAATATTAATTTATCCAGGGCCTTTGTTTATCCCAAAAGAAATTAAATCGGATGCGCCACCGGCATTTTTATTGGCTGCGAATGATGACACCTGTTGTTCCGCACCGATAGTTGATTTGCTGAATAAATACCGTCAAGCGAATGTTCCTATAGAGATGCATTTGTATTCCAAAGGAGGGCATGCTTTTAATATGGGAAAAAGAGCCAAAACTAATTCTTTGAAAACTTGGCCACAGAGGTTAACGGATTGGTTTGAGGATAATAACTATTTTGTGAAGTAAGTAGTTTCTTTTCAGTAATATCATAATTCTATATTTTTTTGACATGATGAATTTTCCAATCATAATGGGTATTACTTCTGGAGCAGCCTTCTTACTAGGTTTTTTGCTTATTATGCATCCGCAAAAAATCAACAGTATAGCAAATCGCTGGCTGGGATTATTTGTCATAACTCTTGGATTAGCGATGTTGGAAATATTTTTGGTTTCAGAAAATTTTCAGTCAAATCATCCTGTTTTGTTTGATTTAATTGGGCTGATGAGATTCTTAACCGCTCCTGCTCTTTATATCAGTATTTTATATTTTACTTCATTACTTAAAAAATTTGACAAGAAAATTTTATGGCATTTTTTGCCCTTTTTAATCTTTTTGATTTTTAGATTTCCGTTTTTTATCACTGGGAAAAACATTGAATTCAGTTATTCTGTAGGCAGAATAGTTTTTTTTGCGCTACAAATTGCATTGCCTCTTCAAACAATAATTTACTGGTATTTGTCTTTTAGTAAATTGCAAAAACACATAAAAGATATACGTCAATTTTCATCATCAACTGAGCAAATCGATCTTTCCTGGTTAAAATATTTTTTATTGATTTTGGTGATAATTATAATTGCTTGGCTCAATCTTGTCTTTTTTAACTTGGAAAACATAACTCGGTTTACCCCTTTATTATATCTTTTATCTGTGTTTTTTCTAGCTTATTTTTCTTTACAGCAAAAAGAAATTTTTGATTTTAATAAAAAAGATTTAGATGAGTTGTCAACTATTAAAGAGTATAAAAAAGAGAATCCCAAAAGAGTTTCGGAAAAGCGATTGAATGAGTTAGACGAAAAATTACGGGTACTCATGAATTCTGGAAAAGTATATTTGGAAAATGATTTAAGTTTGCCAAAATTAGCCAAAAATATGAAGGCAAGTTGTAATGAAACTTCGTTTGTGATTAATGAATTATACGGTGATAACTTTTATAATTTTGTCAACAAATACCGCGTCGAAGAAGCAAAAATGTTATTGTTGTCTGAGAAATACAGTCAATTAAATATTCTGGGAATTGCTTATGAATCTGGATTTAATTCTAAAACTACTTTTAATACAACTTTCAAAAAGTATACAGGAGTGTCTCCAACAGATTTTGTAAAATCAAATAGGATTTTAGAAAAAAAGGAAGTTTAAATACGTTCGAACGGGTACATCGGAACACTTGATATTTGATTAATAGCCAATTTTGGGGTGTATTAATTCAAATAAAAAAGTTATGTTAGAACAATCAAATCATGAGGTTTCAACTTCGATAGCCAAAAAAATCAGTACAACTTTAATACTGGGACTTGTGTTTTCCGCTTTGCTATTAATGCTTGGTAACGGCGGTAATATTTCTTGGTTTCCGCCAATAGTAGTTTTTTCTTTAGTTGGGATTGCTTTATTAAGTGCTCTTCTATTTCCTTTTATATGGCATTATTTAGAACACAAGCAGAAAATGAATTCTGCAAAAATATATGGTTTTTTATATAGCGGAATTCGATATACTATAGCTTTTAATATTGCCAGTTTTGGTTGGAAAAAGTTTTATGGACTTCAATTTATCGTGCCAACAGAAATTGCGAGTTTGCCTATGAATCAGCAATCGGGTGAATGGTTGACTTGGTTTTATTTTGGACACTCACAGGTTTTTGGAATTATAATAGCGCTTATCCAAATTGGTGGCGGTTATTTATTATTGTTTCGAAGAACATTGTTAATAGGAACCATAATTTTGTTTGCGCTACTAGTCAATTTGACTTTAATCAATGTTTTTTATCAAATGAATACGGGCGCATTATTGCAATCTGTTGTATTAACGATTGGTGTTTTGTTCTTGATTTTATTAGAATATAAAAAGCTTATTGTCTTTTTTCTAAAAACAAAATCCAATTTACCTTCGTTAAGTTTTAATAGTGCACTTGTGAAAAATATGGTTCGCCTTTCGGCAATTGTATTATCATTACTATTTACAATCTATTTAAAGTCATTGGTGAAATAAAAAAAGAGAGCTCGTTTAAAATGACTTTAAGCGAGCTCTTTTTTTATCTGTAATCGGTAAACTAAAATCTGCAATCTTTCAACTTACTTCGTGATTTCCCTAAACACTGCCTCCAAATTCTTGTTCTTTTGATTCAGCTGTAAAGTTTTCAATCCATTATCGTAAGCAAAATCAAAAACCGTTGGGCGCATATCCTTGTCGGAAACAAAAGTCAATTCCCAAGAGTTTCCATGAGTATTTTTAAACGATTTTAGATGTGGAATTTGAGCAACAAGGTCTTCTTCTACTTTCAAATCAAATTCGACTTCGATTACTTGTTCTTTATTGGCGGAAATTAAATTGTCCAATTTTTTATCGGCAACTATTTGTCCTTTGTCAATAATAATCACTCGGTCGCAAATCGCTTCGACTTCCTGCATAATGTGTGTAGAAAGAAAAACCGTTTTGTCTTTTCCTACGTTTCTAATCACATTTCTGATTTCGACTAATTGATTTGGATCCAATCCGGTAGTAGGTTCATCCAGAATCAAAACATCGGGATTGTGCAATAATGCATTTGCAAGACCTACTCTTTGGCGATAGCCTTTGGACAACTGTCCTATTTTTTTATGGCTTTCAGTTTGTAAACCTGTAAGTTGAATTACTTCTTCGATTCTTGATTTATCTACTTTATAAACGTCGGCATTAAAAGCCAGATATTCTCTCACATACAAGTCCAAATACAATGGGTTGTGTTCCGGTAAATATCCAATAGAAAGTTGCACCGATTTTTCCTGAGTGTTTACATCAAAGTCATTGACTAGCGCAACACCAGAGTCGGCGTGAAGATATGTCGTCAAAATTTTCATCAAGGTCGATTTTCCAGCACCATTAGGACCTAAAAAACCAACAATCTCTCCCTTTTTAACAGAAAATGAAATGTTGTCCAACGCTTTTTGAACACCATAACTTTTCGAAATGTTTTTAACTTCTATTGACATAAAACTTTATTTGTTGCAAAAGTAAACAGAAAAAACTTTTGTTTATTGTTTTTGTCCAACAATGAGCCTTACACCTTTGTCAAATTTTGGAACTTTGACAAAGCTTGGATAGAAATGATGGCTTTATCATTAAGATTTATATATTTACAATTAAACTAAATCAATATGGGAAATAATCAATCAGGCAGTTTCTTGAAAAATTACAGCAGTATTCTATTACTCCTTGGCGGAATAATCGTTGGCAGCATATTAGGTTTGGTTTTTGGGAATGGGGTAGAAGTCATAAAACCATTGGGAGATATATTTCTGAATTTACTTTTCACGGCAATCATACCGTTGGTGTTTTTTACCATTGCGTCCTCCATTGCCAATTTGCAAAAATCCGAAAAACTCGGTCAGCTCTTCGGAATAGTTTTAGGAGTGTTTCTAACAACTGTAATTATTTCGGCAGTTATAATGATTATTGGTGTTTTGATTTTTCCAATTCATCAAGGTGTTGTAATCTCAAAAATAGCATTAGAAACTATTCAGGAAAGTAGCACCGGTTCGCAAATCACACAATTGGTAACAGTCAATGATTTCTATGAGATATTGTCCCGAAAAAATATGTTAGCGCTCATATTGTTTTCTTTTCTAATCGGTTTTTCGACCTTGCGTGCAGGTGAAACAGGAAAAGATTTTGCTCGATTCCTAAATTCGGGTAACGAAGTGATGAAACAATTACTACATCTTATTATGAAAACGGCTCCAATAGGTCTTGGTGCTTATTTTGCATATCAAGTCGGTATCTTCGGACCACAGTTATTCGGAGCTTATGCCAAACCATTAGCGTTATATTATGCCGTTTGTACCTTTTACTTCATTGTGTTCTACAGTTTGTATGCTTTTTTCGCTGGAGGAAATTTAGGGCTTAAGGTATTTTGGAAAAACAACATCACACCCGCATTGACGGCAGTGGGAACTTGCAGTAGCATTGCAACGATTCCTGCCAATCTTGAAGCTGCGGAGAAAATGAACATACCAAGTCACATTCGGAATCTTGTAATTCCGCTTGGGGCGCCCTTACACAAAGACGGTTCAAGTATGTCTTCGATTGTGAAGATCGCTGTAATTTTTGCCTTATTCGGCAAGGATTTTACGGATCCTTATACTTTATTGACTGCAATCGGCATCACCATAATAGTATCTGTAGTCGAAGGTGGTATTCCAAACGGGGGCTATATAGGAGAAATTCTCGCCATAACGGTCTACGGTTTTCCGATGGAGCAAGCCTTGCCGGCCGCAATGATTATAGGAACCTTGGTCGATCCAATCGCAACTTTATTGAATGCCAATGGCGATTTGGTTTCAGCAATGGTAGTCACTAGAATCTCCGAAGGAAAGAAATGGATCAGCCAAAGTATTACCTAATAATATAAAAATCTTTTACTACGTCAGTTCGCAAAAGCTCGTGTGGGCGTGCCACCATAAAACAAAGCGGCCAACTCATTGTACCGGTGATTCGGCCACTTTGTTTTATGCTGTCGGGCTATCCGGGCTACTTTGGTAGCTAGCTTTTATCCCTCACGCGCATACAACATCTTTGAATTAACCCAGAAATGAGGTTTTTTTCATCAACATCCAAAAGAAAAGGATTCAAAAAGCAATTTTTTTGCAGGAAGTAAGAGTTGTAGCCTGTTTGGTAGTTTTGAAATCAATAATTTTATGCATTTAAAAAGCTTCTTTTTTATGGAATAATGAATTAAAATCCCTTTTAACAAACGAATCTTTTTTTGTTACATAAAAGATTATTTTTATTTTGGCTGACTCAAAATATGTTATACATTTGCAATAAATAATTGAAACCCACAATAAAAAAGTTTTCTATCAAATGAAAAGTGGGTTCTCTGACAACCAAAATTTAAATACTTCTTCGGAAGAAAAACAAAGCACATCATGTCTAATAACCGTTTTTATTTTAGCAACTCTTTTTATTTCTTCTTTAGGAAGTAAGGGATTGTGCTATGGTTATTTGAAGAACAAAAAACAAATAAAACTAATATACAATCCTGATGAAAATCAGGATTTTTTTTTGACCCAATGAGAACGAAAATTGCAATACAAGGAATTAAAGGATCTTTCCACCATCAAGTGGCTCAAGACTATTTTTATCAAAACATCGAAGTGGACGAATGTCTGTCTTTTGAGGAATTGGTAGCTAGTTTATTGTCGGGAAAATCAGACCAGGCAGTAATGGCTATAGAGAATTCTATTGCCGGGCCTATTATTCCAAATTACGCATTGATTGACAAAAACAATCTGCATATTATTGGTGAACATTATCTTGATATTCACCAAAATTTAATGGCGCTGAAAGGTCAAAAAATAGAAGACATTCTGGAAGTACATTCTCACCCGATGGCTTTATTGCAATGTATGGAGTTCTTGAAAAAATACCCAAACATAAAATTAGTTGAAGACAAGGATACTGCCGAAACCGCCAGAAGAATACACGAAAAACAGCTAAAAGGAATTGCAGCAATTGCTAGCAAAACAGCTTCAGAAATGTATGATTTGGAAATTCTGGCACCGGAAATCCAAACGATAAACAATAATATGACTCGTTTTGTGATTATCAATAGAGAAAATCATTTTGTACCAGAAAGTGAAATAAACAGAGCTTCGATAAAATTTGAATTGGATCACAAACGAGGAAGTTTGGCGGCGGTTTTGAATGTAATGAGTGATTGTAAATTGAATTTAACCAAAATACAATCGTTGCCAAAAATTGAAACACCTTGGAAATATTCTTTTTTTGTTGATGTTACTTTTGATAAATATGAAGATTTTGCCAAATCAAAAGCGCTGTTAACGATAATGGCCGAATATTTTAAAGTATTGGGAGAATATAAAAACACCAAGCCGTAATTGGGCGGAAGTTACAAGTCAAAAGTTTTTAAAGATAAAATAAACTCTGAAAAGAGAAATATAAAATAGCATGATTACAACAGCAAAACGTCTCGATATTATTGAAGAATACTATTTCTCATCTAAATTGAGAGAAGTGAGACAATTAGCCTCAGAGGGAAAACCAATTATCAATATGGGAATTGGAAGCCCAGATTTGAAGCCATCAAAAGCAGTTATGGATGCCGTAATTTTGGCAATGCAAGATGAGAATGCACACCAATATCAAAGTTATCAAGGATTGCCTGAACTTAGAAAAGGGATGGCAGATTTTTATAAAAATAATTATGGTGTAACCTTAGATTCTAATGTGGAAATTTTGCCTTTGATGGGATCTAAAGAAGGAATTATGCATATTTCCTTAGCTTTTTTGAATGAAGGAGACCATGTTTTGATTCCGAATCCAGGATATCCTACATACAGTTCAGTGACGAATCTAGTTGGTGCTGTACCTGTTTATTACGATTTGAAAGAAGTCAATAATTGGGAACCTGATTTTGAAGCTTTAGAAAAACTGGATTTATCAAAAGTGAAAATTATGTGGATTGGTTATCCACATATGCCTACAGGAGCGAGAGGAAGTCTGGAATTGTTTGAAAAATTAGTGGCTTTCGCCAAAAAGCATCATATATTATTGGTCAATGACAATCCGTATAGTTTTGTTTTGAATGATAAACCGATGAGTTTGTTGCAGGTGGAAGGAGCTAAAGATGTGTCACTGGAATTGAATTCTTTGAGCAAAACGTTCAATATGGCTGGATGGAGAGTCGGAATGGTTTTGGGAAGTGCAAAGCTGATTGATTCAGTTCTTAAAGTAAAAAGCAATATGGACAGCGGAATGTTCTACGGAATCCAAAAAGGGGCTGTAGAGGCTTTGAAAAGCGATCAGTCCTGGTTTGACTCGATGAACGAAGTTTACAAAAAGCGCCGTGTACTTACTGAACAACTGGCCGAAAAACTGGGATGCAAAGTATATAAAGAAGGTGTTGGATTGTTTGTTTGGGCCAAATTGCCAGCAGGAATAACATCGGCGGAGGATTTTATTGATAAAATATTATACGAGAAATCTATTTTTATAACACCGGGAACCATTTTTGGAAGTAATGGAGAAGGTTACATCCGATTTGCACTTTGTGTAAAAGAGGAAAAAGTACAGGAGGCGATAGATAGATTTTAGGACTCTAAGTTTTTGGGGAATAAAGTAAAAGCTAGGTTTTCTAATTGGTATTGCAATTGACATTGACATTGAAATTGAATAAAATGAATATATACGTAATAGGTGTTGGATTAATAGGGGGATCGATAGCATTGGACGCCAAAGGTTTGAATCCTGATGCCAAAATTTTTGGGATTGACAGTAATGAAAAGCATTTGCAGGAAGCAATAGCGCTTGGAGTTATTGATGAAGCAGCAACGTTTGATGATTTGTCCAAAGCGGATTTTGTGATTGTTTCGGTTCCAGTGGATACGGCTATTGTAGTTTTGCCAACGGTATTGGATTTAATTTCAGATTCGGCTATTGTTTTTGATGTGGGTTCGACAAAAACGCCAATATGCGAAGCGGTTTCGGGTCATCCAAGAAGAAGAAATTTTATTGCTACGCATCCTATTGCAGGAACAGAGTTTTCGGGACCATCGGCGGCTATTAGAGGATTGTTTCAAGGAAAAACAAACATCATCTGTGAAGTTGAAAAAACAACTTTCAAATTACAGGAAAAAGCATTGTGGCTTTTTGCGGCAATCGGAATGAGAATTCGTTATATGGATCCAAAATCGCATGATAAACATATTGCTTATGTGTCGCATTTATCACATATCAGTTCGTTTATGCTTGGAAAAACGGTAATCAATAAAGAAAAGGACGAACAAGATATTTTTGATATGGCAGGTTCCGGTTTTGAAAGTACCGTTCGTTTGGCCAAGAGTTCGCCAGCGATGTGGACACCGATTTTTAAACAAAATAAAAAACAGGTGGTCAGAACATTGGAAGAATATATTTCAAATTTATCCAAGTTTAAGGAGCTTTTGGTGAATGATGATTACGAAGCGATTTATCATGAAATGGAAAGCGTCAACCGAATTAAGGAAATATTGAACGGAATGAATGCCAAAAAGTAGCAGTAATTCGTTTAGAGAAAAATAAAATAGAACAACAAAATAAAGTAGTAGTAAGCAATTAATAATAAAGATCTCTCTCAATCCCTCCAGTTGTTTGGGGAGTTCCGATAGCTATCGGGAGGAGAGGGGAAAAAAGGAAAAATTTTAGAAAAGATGGAAAACAAGAAAGAAATGAGAGATTGGTTGAACGAATTCAAATTGTCTCATCCATTTGTAATAGCAGGACCTTGTAGTGCTGAAACAGAAGAGCAAGTGTTGAAAATTGCTCACGAATTGAAAGATTCAGATGTAAGCGTTTTTAGAGCGGGTATTTGGAAACCAAGAACACGTCCAGGAGGATTTGAAGGTGTTGGAGAGATTGGATTGAAATGGTTAAAGAAAGCCAAAGCAGAAACAGGTTTGCTTATGGGTACAGAGGTTGCAACTGCAGCTCACTGTAAATTAGCTTTGGAAAATGATATTGATGTTTTATGGGTTGGTGCTCGTACAACGGCAAATCCTTTTGCTGTTCAAGAAATCGCCGATACCTTAAAAGGAACTGATAAAATTGTATTGATCAAAAATCCTGTAAATCCAGATATGGCTTTATGGTTGGGTGGTGTAGAGCGTTTGTATGCTGCTGGAATCAAGAAATTGGGTGTAATTCACAGAGGTTTTTCTACTTACGAAAAAACTAAATACAGAAATATTCCAGAATGGCAAATTGCTATTGAATTGCAAAATAAATTTCCTGATTTACCTTTGATTATTGATCCTTCACATATTACAGGAAACCGTGATATGATTCTTGAAGTAACTCAAGAAGCATTGGATTTAAATTATGACGGTATGATTATCGAAACTCATAATGATCCAGATAATGCATGGAGTGATGCTGCTCAACAAGTAACTCCTGCTGCTTTGAAACAAATCTTCAAAGATTTGAAAGTAAGAAAAGTGAGTGGAGACACTGATGAGTTTACAAGTAAAATGACCAAATTAAGAGCTAATATCGATGTGCTTGATGCTAATTTATTGGACTTATTAGGAAAAAGAATGAAGGTAGCGGACGAAATTGGTCAAGTGAAAAAAGAAAATAACGTTGCTATTCTTCAAAATAATCGTTGGAATGAAATCCAGGAAAAAATGATTGCCGAAGGTGCTAAAAAAGGATTGACAGAAGAATTTATAGTTAAATTGTTCAAAAATATCCACCAAGAAAGTATTGGTCACCAAGAAAAAATCTTGAATTCATAAAGATTTCAGATTTTAGATTAACGATTTTTGACTTCAGATTTTGTGAGTCGTAAAATTTAGATTTTAATAAATCCCAAGGCTTAGGTTTTGGGATTTTTTTGTTTGTTTAGGAAGTCTTGCAAATCATAAATCTAAAATCGTTAATCTTCAATCATAAATCCTTTATCTTTGCAAAGGCTTAGGTTTTAAATCAGAAATCTAAAATCAGAAATCTAAAATTAATAATGACAGGACTCGTTTACAAATCTACAGGAAGTTGGTACACCGTAAAATCAGAACAAGGAGATTTTATAGAATGCCGTATGAAAGGGAAATTCCGAATCAAAGGAATTAAAAGTACCAATCCAATTGCTGTGGGTGATATTGTCGATTATGAACTCGAGGAAACCTCAGATACTGTTACTGGAACAATTCATAATATTCACGAGAGAAAAAACTATATCGTTCGTAAGGCGGTGAATTTATCACATCAAATGCATATTATTGCTTCCAATATTGATCGCGTATTTCTATTGGTAACAGTAAACAATCCACCAACCACATTCAACTTTATTGATCGTTTTTTGGTAACCGCCGAAGCTTATGGAATTGAAGCTATTTTGGTTTTTAATAAAATAGATACCTTGGATGAGGTTACGCTTGACGAGCAGTTGTATATGCAACATGTGTATCAGGAAATAGGATATAAATGTTTGCGGGTTTCCTCGACAGAGAATAAGGGGGTCGAAGCTTTGCAAGATATGATGGTTGGTAAAGTAAGTATGTTTTCTGGACATTCGGGTGTTGGGAAATCGACTCTGGTGAATGCCATGGAACCTTCTTTGCATTTAAAAACTAAAACTATATCTGTAGCCAGCAAGCAGGGACAACATACAACCACTTTTGCAGAGATGTATGATTTGTCTTTTGGGGCAAAAATTATAGATACTCCAGGAATCAAAGGTTTTGGAATGGTCGATATGGATCCGTCAGAGATTAGCGGATATTTTCCCGAATTTTTCAAATTGAAAGACCAGTGTAAGTTCAACAATTGTTTGCATAAAGAAGAACCACATTGCGCCATAAAAGCCGCATTAGAAAGAGATGAAATTGCTTGGTCCCGATATAATAGTTATCTCAAAATTCTGGAAGGAGATGATGAGCATTATCGTACCGATGATTATAATGAGGATAGAATCATTAGTGATAAATCTAGGGAATAACAATATCAATTTCAAAATTCAATATTTTTTAAATCTGCAATTTAATGTAAATGAAAATTGTTCTCCAAAGAGTTTCCCAAGCTTCCGTAACTGTCGATTCTAAAATTGTTGCCAATATCCAAAAAGGGTTGTTGGTTTTGGTAGGAATGGAAGATGCCGATACCCAAGAAGATACCAATTGGCTTTGCCAAAAAATCACTAATCTTCGCATTTTTGGTGATGAAAACGACGTTATGAATCTTTCGGTAAAAGATGTTGACGGCGAGATAATTGTTGTTTCTCAATTTACGCTTCATGCCCTGACCAAAAAGGGAAATCGTCCTTCATATATCAAGGCTTCAAAGCCAGAAGTTGCCATTCCGATTTATGAAAATTTCGTAAAACAAATCGAAAAGGAATTAGGTAAAAAAGTACAAACTGGAATTTTTGGAGCAGATATGAAAGTGTCATTAATTAATGACGGTCCCGTTACGATATCGATTGATAGTAAAAATAAAGAATAATTTTAGCTTTTATTTAAACGAAATTTTCTTATATTTCGATGCTAAAATTTTATTATGACCCCCAAGTCCCATTCTGTTATTTACGTTGCTTTCTTATTTGCAACAACGTTTCTTTTTGCTCAAAAGAGCGATTATAGTACACTTACTCTTTCCGATAGTCTCAAAGAAAATGCGAATGCAGTGGTTCGTTTGAATCAAATTGATATTGTAATTGCTTCTCAACGCAGCATGAATATCAAAAACAAACGTGTGGTAACTGTCTTGAATGAGAATGGCTTAGGCGCTATTGAAGCCTATGAAAATTACGACAAATCGAGTCCTGTCAAAAGTATATTGGCAACGGTTTATGATGTTTCAGGAAAGGAAATAAAAAAAATAAAAAAAGGAGATTTCAGGGATGTAAGTGCAGTAAGCGGAAGTACTCTTTTTTCGGAGAGCCGTTATATTTACTTAGATTATACACCAATACAATATCCGTTTACAGTTGTTTTTGAAAGCGAAACAGAAACATCCAATACGGCTTTCATTCCGCAATGGATGCCTTTGAATGATTATGCTGTAAGTATAGAAAAAAGCATTCTGAACATAAGTTATCCTTCAAACCTCAGTTTTAAATATAAAGAATTCAATTTCTCGAATTTTAATGTAAAAAAAACGATAGAAACTTCGACACAACTTTCTTATACAGCATCAAAAATGGTGGCTCAAAAAGAAGAAGCAGCAAGTCCCTCGATTAGTTCCCTTTTTCCAAGAGTAATGATGGGATTAGAGTTGTTTCATCTGGAAGGTGTGGATGGAACTGCCAAAACATGGACAGAATTCGGAAAATGGTACAGTGAAAAAATTCTACAGGGAACCACAGATCTTCCAGAAGAAACTAAAGTAAAAATGAAAGCTCTAGTAGGTACTGAAACTGATCCCATTAAGAAAGCACAAATCATTTATAAATATGTTCAGGAAAAATCAAGATATGTGAATATAAGTATTGGTATTGGAGGATGGAAACCAATGTTGGCTGGTGATGTTGATCGTTTGGGCTATGGAGACTGTAAGGCTTTGAGTAATTATACCAAAGCACTCCTTGCTGCGGTGGATGTACCATCTTATAATGTGATTTTATATGGTAATCCAAGAAAGCGTGATATTGAAACTGATTTTGTTTCAATGCAAGGGAATCATATGATTTTGGCTATACCCAATAAAGATAAATATGTTTTTTTAGAATGTACAAGTCAGGTAGATCCTTTTGGTTATCAAGGAACGTTTACAGATGACAGAAATGTTTTGGTGGTAAAACCCGAAGGAGGAGAGATTGTAAGAACAAAAGTTTACGAAGATATGGGTAATACCCAAATCAGTAAAGGAACTTATTCTATTGCAGAGAATGGTGATTTTTTAGGAAAAGTTGGAATCGTTTCTGAGGGTTCTCAATACAATCAAAAATTTAATAATGATAAGCTTTCTCCAACGGAAATGGAAGTTTTTTATAAAGATTATTGGAGTACCATTAATAATTTAAAAATCAAAAAAGTCACTTTTAAAAATGATACTGAAAAAGTGAGTTTTACTGAAAATGCCGAAATAAGTGCAGTGAATTACGGTAATGTATCAACAAATAAAATGATGTTTGCTATAAATGCTTTTAATCCATTAACTCAAAGTGTCAAACGAATTCGAAATCGAAAAAATCCTTTAGAAATTCAAAGAGGCTCAGTTGATATCGATGAAATTGAAATCGCTTTGCCTGTTAATTTTTCAATTGAATTTCTTCCGGGGAATGTTGAAATTAATGGAAAATTCGGCGAATATAAAACAGAGATTATTAAAAAAGACAATGCTACTATCGTTTACAAGCGAAAGTTTTTTTTGAAAAAAGGTTTATATACCAATAAAGAATACGATGAATTTCGCCTTTTTATGGAGCAAATTTCTAGAAACGACAATGCCAAAATAATTTTAACCAAAAGCTAATAACCAAATGAAGAATTTAACCTGCTTCTTATTTTTATCAATCCTATTTTGTTCCAATGTAAATGCACAAGAATTTAAATTAGGGAAAGTATCCATTGCCGAATTGGAACAAAAAACACACCCAAAAGACACTGCTGCTGTTGCTGCAATATTGTTTAAAACTGGAGCAACTAGATTTGAATATGTGCAAAATGAAGGTTTCAGAGTAGTTACGGAAGTAGCTATGCGTATTAAGATTTATAAAAAAGAGGGCTATGATTGGGCAAATCAAGAAGTAAGGTTTATTTCGGGAAGTACATCAATAAAAGAAAGTGTTTTATTTACGGATGCTGTAGCTTATAATTTAGTGGCAGGAAAGATTGAGAAATCAAAGCTAAAAAGTGAGGGGGAATTTGAAGAAAAGGTTAATAAATATTGGAGTAAAAAGAAAATAACCTTGCCTAATGTTAAAGAAGGTTCGGTATTAGAATTTAAATACACCATACGGACAAATAATATTGGGATGCTACGAGAATTTGATTTCCAGACTGATATTCCTGTTGATTATTCTGAATATAAAACGTATGTTCCGGAATACTTTGTTTATAACACTAAGCTAAAAGGATTTATTTCACCTCAAATTGCTGTTGAAAAATCTCAAAAGTCATTTACTATTACCAGTAAGGAAAGAAGCCAAGTTCCAGGAACTTCATTAAATGTTACAAAAACTAGTTTTTCAAGTGATAAGATCGAATACCAAGAAACTAAAACAACATATACTGCTCAAAATATGTCAGCCCTGAAGGAGGAGGCATTTGTAAATAATATTGATAATTATACAACAAGTTTAGCGCAAGAATTATCGATGACGAAATACCCAAACGAACCTCTTAAGACTTATTCTACCGACTGGAATGCAGTAGTAAAAACTATTTATGACAATGATGATTTTGGGCCCGAACTTAATAAAACGGGTTATTTTGAAGATGATTTAAAAGCCGTTATTGCGGGATTATCAGCTCAAGATGAAATTATTTCAGCTATTCTAAATTATGTGAAATTAACCGTAAAATGGAATGAATATAATGGTTATTCTTGCGATGATGGTGTTAAAAAAGCGTATAAAGACAAGACAGGTAATGTAGCAGAAATTAATTTAATGCTTACAGCAATGTTGCGTACAGCTGGATTAAAAGCAAATCCTGTTTTGGTTAGCACCAGAGCAAATGGGATTTCAATTTTTCCAAATAGGACGGCTTTTAACTATGTTATTGCTGCTGTAGAAACTCCAGAAGGGTTGATATTGTTGGATGCTACAAGTAAATTTTCAACTCCAAATGTATTGCCATTTAGGGATTTAAATTGGATGGGGAGGTTAATTAGAAAAGATGGAACATCAGAAGAAGTCGATTTGATGCCTACAAAAGTTTCAGATGATAATGTAACAATGATGTATTCAATTGATGCCACCGGTAAAATTACGGGTAAATTAAGACGTCAACGAACCAACCATAATGCTATGAGTTTTAGATCGGAGATAGAAAACATAAAAGAGGAGGAATATTTGGAAAAATTGGAAAATGAAAACGAGAAAATTGAAATTTCTGATTACTCTAGAACAAATGAGAAAGATGTTAAAAAGCCAATTGTAGAAACCTGCTCTTTTACAGGGACAAGTTTGTGTGAGATCATTGGTGAAAAAATGTATATCAATCCATTGTTGTTTTTTACCAAAGAACATAATCCATTTAAACAAGAGGTTAGAGAATATCCTATTGATTATGGGTTCCCGTTTATAGACAAATATGCAATAAATATTGATATTCCAGATGGATATGTGATAGAAACACTTCCAAAATCATCTGTGTTTAATATGGAGGATAATATTGGTAGCTTTAAATTTATATCGAATGCATCTGGAAGCAATATACAGTTATCAATTAGCCATCAAATTAATACACCAATTGTTTCGCCAGAATATTATACTACACTAAAAGAATATTATCAAGGAATGATTGCTAAGCAAACTGAAAAAATCGTTTTAAAGAAAGCATAAATAATGAGAAACTTTAAAGCCCTTTTGGGGTTATTGATTTTGTTTTCTTGTATAAAGATAAATGCTCAAAATTTTGAATTAGGGAAAGTGTCTATTTCGGAATTAAAAGAAAAACAGCATCCCAAAGATACTAGCGCTGTGGCAGCGATATTGTTTAAAAACGGTAAAACTAGTTTTGATTATTCTTTGAAGAATGGATTTGTAGCAATCACAGAAGTGACTATGCGTATTAAAATCTATAAAAAGGAAGGGTCTGATTGGGCTAATTTCACCTTGCCTTATTATGTGGGGTATGAACATTACAATGATGATGTTGTTAAGTTTTCGAATGCAGCAACTTATAATCTTGAGAATGGTTCAATTGTCAAAACAAAACTCAATAGTGAGGGGAGTTTTAAAAAAAATGTAAATGAATATTGGAATGAAGCATCCATAACGTTGCCTAATGTGAAAGTGGGATCGGTCATTGAATTTAAATATGTTTTAAAAACAGAAAATATAGTTAAGTTTCCAGTTTTCAATTTTCAGGAGAAAATTCCAGTAAACTACGCTGAATATATAACGAGCATTCCTTATTTTTTTACCTATAAGCCTATTCAAGTTGGTTTTATTGATATAAAAATGGATTCAAAAGTGGTGGACGGAAGTTTTTCTTTTGATGACAAAAATTCACAAATGGTTAATTTGAGTTTCAGACAATTAAAGACAAAATATACTGCAGAAAATATTCCGGCTTTAAAAGAGGAAAATTTTGTGGATAATATTCAAAATTATCAATCTTCTCTCCATCACGAACTTGAAAAGACAAATTTTCCGGATGAAAAAGAAAAGAATTATTCCAAAGATTGGGATGGTGTAACTAAAACTATTTATGCGGATAAAGAATTTGGAATTGAATTAAAAGAAAGTTTATATCTTCTAAATGATGTAAAAACGATTTTAAAAGACGTTGATTCTAAGGAAGAAAGACTTGCAATAGTTTTTAAATTTGTTCAAAACAGAATGAACTGGAATAATGACAATGGGTATTATACTGATAAAGGTGTTAGGCAGGCCTATATTGACAAAACAGGAAATGTTGCAGAAATAAATTTCATTCTCATCTCAATGTTGAAATTGGCAGGATTGGATGCGAGTCCAGTTTTGGTTAGTACAAAAGAACATGGGATACCTGTTTTTCCTAATAGAACCGTTTTTAATTATGTTATTGCAGCTGTTGTTATAGACGGCAAGCAAATTTTATTGGATGCAACGCATAAATTCACCACACAAAACATCTTGCCTTTGAATGTTTTAAACTGGAAAGGCCGACTTATCAAACAAGAAGGAATTTCTCAAGAAGTTGATTTAGTTCCCGCAAAACCATCTGGTAAATATTATACTTTGATGGTGAAAATGGATAAGGAAGCTAAAATGGAAGGAAAGTATAGACTTCAAATGACGGATTATGATGCGTATAGTTTTAGAGAAAAATATGCAGAAATGAATGGAGATGCTTATTTGGAAAAATTGGAAAATGATTTAAGCGGTATTAAAATTCAAGATTATTCCATTGATAATAAAAAAACCGATTTAGCAAATCCTATTCTGGAAAATTTTACTTTTACGGCTAGCAATCATTGCGATATTATTGGAGACAAAATATACATCAATCCGATGTTGTTTTTTACACAATCACATAATCCTTTTGTTCAGGAAAAAAGACAAATGCCCATCTATTTTGGTTATCCAAAACTGGAAAGATATAATATCAGTTTTGAAATACCGGACAATTATACTGTAGAGTCAATTCCTCAGCCGATGAGAATATCGACAGACGGTAAAGAGTTGTCTTTTTCAATTAACACGGTTTTTCAGGGTAATAGAATACAGCTTTTAATTACTAAGGAGAATAATATGTCTATAGTTTCTGCTGGGTTTTATGAACCAATTAAAGAGTTTTATCAAAAAATGATTGACAAGCAAAACGAAAAAATAGTTCTCAAAAAAATTCAACCATGAACCTAAAAAATGCCCAACTAGACGTAGACACTTGGATCAAAGAACACGGAGTTCGCTACTTCAATGAATTGACCAATATGGCACAACTTACCGAAGAAGTAGGTGAGGTAGCCCGAATCATAGCCCGTCGTTACGGAGAGCAATCCGAAAAAGAAAGCGATAAAAACAAAGATCTTGGTGAAGAATTGGCCGATGTTGTTTTTGTGGTATTGTGTTTGGCTAATCAAACCGGAATCGATTTGCAAGCCGCTTTTGACAAGAAAATGGATCTAAAATCCGTTCGTGATAAAGACCGACACAAAAACAACGATAAACTAAAATAATGTTATAAGTCAGGGCAAAGTTTTGGTACATCCTTTTTTTAAAATAAATTTGCTAAAACACACCTATCAACTCATCCAAAATGAATTTACTGTTACAAACTTCACAACACGATTTACAAGAACAAATTGCAATTACAGGTTCCAAAAGCGAAACCAATCGACTATTGTTGCTTCAGGCATTGTATCCAAATATTACTTTGGCGAATACTTCAAATTCTGATGATAGTGAAGTAATGCAAAAGGCTTTGAATGGTAATGAGGAAATTGTAGATATTCATCATGCTGGAACAGCAATGCGTTTCTTAACGGCATATTTTGCAGTTAATGAAGGACGTGAAGTTGTGTTGACAGGATCTCAAAGAATGACAGAACGCCCGATAAAAGTTTTGGTTGAGGCCTTGCAGCAATTAGGAGCGCAGATCACTTATGAAAAAGAAGAAGGTTATCCGCCTATTCGAATCAAAGGGCAAAAAATCACTGCTTCGAAGGTTAGTATTCCGGCCAATGTGAGTAGTCAGTATATATCGGCATTGCTTTTGGTGGCGCCAAAATTAGAGAACGGAATTGAACTGACTTTGGTTGGTGAGATAACTTCTGTTCCTTATATCAAAATGACTTTGGCATTATTGAATGATTTAAACATTCAAACTAGTTTTGTCGGAAACGTAATCACAGTACATCCAAAAAAGGAAGTAGAAACCAAAGTAATGACCGTAGAATCCGATTGGAGTTCGGCATCTTACTTTTTTAGTTTAGTTGCCTTGGCAAAAACAGCTTCTATTTCTTTGACTAGTTACAAAGAAACCAGTTTGCAGGGAGATTCAGCTTTGGTTGAGATATACAAGGAAATGGGAGTGACGTCACATTTTGAAGGAAACAAACTTACTTTGACAAAGCAAAGTGATTTCGAATACAAAGATTTGAATTTTGAGTTAAATAATACTCCAGACATTGCACAAACTATTGTAGTTACTTGCTTAGGTTTAGGAATTGGTTGTCATCTTACCGGTTTGCACACTTTAAAAATTAAAGAAACCGATAGACTGGAAGCACTTCGTATTGAATTGACAAAATTGGGAGCCAATATATCAGTGACTAATGATAGTTTGACGCTTATAGCGACAAAAAGTATTAATGAAGAGATAAGGATAGATACTTATAACGACCACAGAATGGCGATGGCTTTTGCACCATTAGGATTAAAAGTGCCAATTGTTATCAATAATGCTGATGTCGTATCAAAATCATATCCTGATTTTTGGGATGATTTAAAGAAAATAGGGTTTTTTATGATGCAAAGATGGTCGTTTACATAAACTTTTATTGAGTTTTTTGCAATCACATTGCGGGATAGGGTCAGGTAAGGAAAAATAAACACCTAAACACTTGACAACGCCTATCTCACAATCGTATATTTGCATCCGAAAGATTTTTAAGTTCAGTTTAAATAACTTGAGACTTGAAATTTTAAACTTTTAAACAAACAGCAAATGAAATTATCTCACTTTCAATTCAATTTACCAAAAGAACTTCTTGCAGAATATCCAGCCGAAAATAGAGATGAGTCTCGATTGATGGTTATTGACCGTAAGAAACAAACGATAGAACATAAAATGTTTAAAGACGTTATCGATTATTTTGATGATGGTGATGTTTTAATATTGAATAATACCAAAGTTTTTCCTGCCCGTTTATACGGAAACAAAGAAAAAACTGGAGCAAGAATTGAAGTGTTTTTGCTTAGAGAGTTAAACGCAGAACAAAGACTTTGGGACGTTTTAGTAGACCCAGCCCGTAAAATCAGAATCGGAAATAAATTGTACTTCGGAGATGACGATTCATTAGTGGCCGAGGTAATCGATAATACTACTTCTCGTGGAAGAACATTGCGTTTTCTTTATGACGGATCTTATGAAGAATTCAGAAATAAATTAACAGAACTAGGAGAAACTCCTATTCCTAAATACATTAGTCGTGACGTAACTCCAGAAGATGCAGAGCGTTACCAAACAATTTATGCCAAAGAAGAAGGAGCTGTTGCAGCACCAACTGCTGGTTTACACTTCTCTAAACATTTGTTGAAAAGATTGGAAATCAAAGGAGTTAAATTTGCCGAAGTAACACTACACGTTGGTTTAGGAACTTTCAATCCAGTTGAGGTTGAGGATTTGTCGAAACACAAAATGGATTCTGAGGAATTAAAAATTACTCAAGAAGCTTGTGATATCGTAAACGCTGCCAAAGCTGCCAAAAAGAGAATATGTACCGTAGGAACAACTTCTATGCGTGCCGTAGAAAGTTCAGTTTCTTCACAAAACACACTGAATCCTTACGATGGTTGGACAAATAAATTTGTTTTCCCTCCTCACGATTTCAGTATACCAACTTGTATGATTACCAATTTTCATACGCCAAAATCAACTTTGTTAATGATGGTTTCTGCTTTCTGTGGACATGATTTAATGAAAAGAGCGTACGAAGAAGCAATCAAAGAAGAATATAAATTCTACTCTTACGGAGATGCAATGTTGATTATCTAATCACATTCAAAACTAAATACAAAGTCTCGTCAGCATTGGCGAGATTTTTTTTTGCCCAAAATTGAGCAAAGCGAACATTTAATTTTCGCAATAGGAAAAATTTCACGAAGATGCTCAAAGGACTCGCAAAGATTCGCAAAGGAAAAAAGAATTTTCTAAATGGAGTTTAAAAAGCTTTGCGGAACTTTGCGAATTCTTCGTGTGTCTCTGCGTAATAAAGTATAATGCTGAATCTGGGTTAAAATGGGGTAGTCCACAAAGAGTATCAAGTGTTTTTTTTACTACAGATTAAAGAGATTTCAGTACAATCATAAAAGAAATCTGTGTAAATCTTTTTAATCTGTGGCTACTATTATTAGTTTGGTTGTAGTAACGATAGTCATGATCTATAAACTTGAACCCCCTAACGCAATTCCTTTTCATAAGAATCTTATTGCTGTAAATGTAAAATATAGGTTTAAAATAATTCAATTTTTGTTGAATTGTAATTTTAATAACCACAATTGTCTATTTTCTCTATTCTATTTTCTTATCTCAATTTTCTTTTTTCTATTTTTACGGCACAAAATAATCAAAAAATGGATTTCAAAAATACATTAGAATTTGCTCAGCAACTCGATTCACAAGATCATCTACATATATACCAAGACGAATTTATCTTTCCAAAAGTCAATGACAAAAAAGTAATTTATTTTACGGGTAACTCTTTGGGATTACAGCCAAAAAGAACCAAAAAATATATTGATGAAGTGATGGACGATTGGGCAAATCTCGCCGTTGAAGGCCATTTTTATGCCGAAAAACCTTGGTGGGATTATCAGGAACGTTTTGCTAATCCGTTAAGTAAATTGGTAGGTGCTTTGCCATCTGAAGTCACTGTAATGAACACGCTAACAGTGAATCTTCATTTATTGATGGTTTCATTTTATAGACCAACAGCAAATCGTTACAAAATCATTTGCGAAGAAAAAGCCTTTCCTTCCGATCAATATATGTTTCAAAGCCAAGTAAATATTCACGGATATAAGCCAGAAGATGTCATTGTGGAAATCAAACGTCGTGAAGGAGAACATAACATCCGATTGGAAGATGTTTTGACAAAAATTGAAGAAGTGGGCGAGGAGTTGGCGTTGGTTTTAATAGGCGGTGTGAATTATTACACAGGCCAGGTTTTCGATATGAAAACCATCACCGAAGCAGGACATAAACAAGGTGCTTACGTAGGCTGGGATTTAGCCCACGCTGCCGGAAATATTAAATTGGAACTGCACGATTGGAATGTCGATTTTGCTGCTTGGTGCAGTTATAAATATATGAATTCAGGACCAGGAAATGCTTCAGGTTGTTTTGTTCATGAAAAACACCATAACAATAAAGAATTGCCTCGATTTGCAGGTTGGTGGGGACATAATAAAGAACGTCGTTTCAAGATGGAACCCGTTTTTGATCCTGTTCACGGAGCTGGAGGTTGGCAGATAAGTAATTTGCCAATACTATCATTGGCGCCTTATTTGGCTTCCGTTGAAATGTTTGACGAAATTGGAATGGATGAATTAATATTAAAAAGAGACAAAATCACTTCTTATTTAGAATTTATTCTGAACGAAATAAGTAAAGAAGTGCAAGGGTCTTTTGAAATTATCACTCCAACAGAACCTTCTGAAAGAGCTTGTCAATTGTCTGTTTTCCTTCATGGCGAAGGGCGTAGCTTATTTGATTACCTAATGAAAAACGGTGTAATTACAGATTGGCGTGAACCCAATGTAATTCGTCTTGCACCGGTTCCTTTATATACCTCTTATGAAGATATGTATCACTTCGGACAGATTTTGAAAAAAGGAATTCTAGGGTAATTTATTGTTTCATAAAGCTTTTAAAGTTATAAACTATTGCAATAATTATGTAAGTCCAGTTGGAGTTTCAGGTTGTTACTTTGTAATTGAACTTTAAAATTTATAATTATGAAAGCTTTATATATAGTTTTTACAGCAATGATACTTTTCTCTTGTCAAAATCAACAAAAAGTAGATTTAAATAAAGCGAAACAAGTTTCGATTGACTCTATGAAAACAGTAATCGAAAAACAAAGAATTATAGATTCTATGCAAACCGAATTTGCAAACGCTGAAAAAGAAAAAATTGAATATCAAAAAGAAGTTGTTGTTGTAAACAAACAGAGTACTGCTCAAGCACCAACTGCTAAAAAGAAAGGCTGGAGCGGAGCAGCAAAAGGAGCTGTTATTGGCGCAGGAGTCGGTGCCGCAACAGGAGCGATAATTAGCAAGAAAAAAGGGCAAGGTGCTATTATAGGTGGACTTGCTGGTGCTGGTGTAGGTGCTGGAACAGGGGCAATTATTGACAGCAGTAAAAAATAAATAAATTTCATTACCAAAAAGCAAAAAGAGTGTTTAATTCATCAAGAATTTAAACACTCTTTTTTATTTGAATTTTTAAATCAAAATTTCTTTTAAAAATTCGGCTATATTTCGCCATAGAAAATTGTAAAATGACTTTTCTGGAATGCGCTCAAGTTCTATTTCAGCCTTTTTAGTTTTGCCATTTAGTATATATTTTAAATTTAAACATTTCTCATGATAAAGAACCTAAAACAAAAATACCATTAAATAGAATGTGGGGACGGGTGAATGATTTTAAATAGGTTATTAATCACTCATGTTGATTTTTTATTCCTTATCTTTTTTAAATGATTTTGTAGGAACATTTTGTTGTGCATATTGAAATCGATCAATTAATTTGGGTAAAAAGTAACCGTCTACACCATTCAAGGCAACTATATTTCCTTTGTCTAATTGTAGCCAACCATCTTTATGTTCTAAAGTTTCATCGAAAAAAATATGCTCGATGGATGCGATAATATGGATCGTGTCATTTTCCTTGATGATGTATTCATTTACATATTTGCAGTAAAGTTGTACCGGACTTCCTTTTACAAAAGGAATGTTAAAACCTTCTTTGTATTCTTCTTCTAGATTGGTTTTGTCAAATTCAGAAATTCCAGAATCATAATTGGCAGAGGTGTGATGGGCATCAGCAATCATGTCAACTGTAATGTGGTTTACGGTGAAATAACCAGTTTCCATAATATTTTTATAAGTATCTCTTGGAACGGTCGTTGGACGAACTATGAAACCTATTAATGATGGGCTGCTTCCCAGATGGGTGACACTACTAAAAATAGCAACATTTGTATTGCCTTCAATAGATTTCGTAGCTATCAAATTGGCAGACTTAAAACCGGTACATGAATTAATTAAATTTAATTTTTCAATCTTATCCATTTGCGAAATGGTTTCTTTTGAAATATTTTTCATGATTTTTTATGTTTTAACAAATATAAGAAACTGACACTTAATCACGTGGAGTTTGTTGTAAAAATCTCAATTTAAATAGTGAATTTTAACTTTTAAGGAGTTTATTCTTTGTTTTATAATAAAAAATTAACAATAATGCTAAAATTCATTATTATTGTGTTTTATTTACATTTGATAAAAATATACCCTTTTTTAAATGTCTCTTTTAAAAACAGTACATAAAATGTGTAGATTTTTACATAAGTTTGATAAAGTGTATTTAAATGACGTCCAATGAGAAACCTAAAAAGAGCCTTACTTGTTTTTATTTTTTTGATAATTGTCTTAATTGGCGCATTTTTAATTTATAGGTCATATCAAAAACCTAAATATGAAGGTGATGTTTATTTAAAAAATATTAAAAAGGAGACTACGGTTTATTTTGATGAATTTGGAGTGCCGCATATTTATGCTAAAAATTCAAATGATGCAATGGTTGCTTTGGGGTATGTGCATGCTCAAGATAGATTATGGCAAATGGAACTACTTAGACGTATTGCGCCAGGTCGCTTGTCCGAGGTATTTGGATCGGTTGCATTGAAGAACGATAAGTTTTTTGTGGGTTTAGGAATTGAAGAAGCATCTGCAAAAGCAATTTCGAACTTAGATAAAAATAGTGCAGCCTATCAATTGATGATGGCCTATTTGGATGGGATTAATCAATATCTTGAGGAAGGTGTAACTCCAGTGGAATTTCAATTATTAGGGGTTAAAAAGCAAAAATTTACCATCAAGGATGTATATAATATTTTTGGATATATGTCTTTTAGCTTTGCAATGGCTCAAAAAACAGATCCATTACTTACCGATATTAGGAATAAATATGGAATGGATTATCTCAAAGATTTTGGAATAGAGGGAGATTTTAATACTACTAAAATTAAAATTTCAAAACAAAAATCTCAAGAATATATAGCTATTTCAAAATCGATCGCGTCACTTTTGGATCAATCACCAGTAGCGCCATTTGTTGGAAGCAATAGTTGGGTTGTTGCTCCTCCAAAAACAAAGAATAAAAAAGTGATTTTTGCAAATGATCCACATATTGGATTCTCTCAACCTGGAACTTGGTATGAAGCACATATTGACACTCCCGATTTCGAATTGTATGGCTGTTACCTAGCGGGAGCACCTTTCCCTTTATTGGGTCACAATCGTGAATATGCATATGGTTTGACAATGTTTGAAAATGATGATGTCGATTTCTATCAAGAAGAAAATAATCCCAAAAATAGTAACCAATATCAAACCAAAAAAGGATTTCAGGATTATGAGATCAGAAAGAAAGTAATAAAGGTAAAAGATTCATCAGATGTGATTTTGAATTTAAAAGTGAGTCAGCATGGTCCCATTATGAATGATTTGTTGACTGGTTTAAAAAGCAATAAACCAGTTGCGATGTCTTGGATTTATACACAACAACCTATTCATAGTATTGAGGCGATTTATGCAATATCACATTCCAGATCAATAGCCGATTTCCAAAATGGAGTTGCGCTTATTGCCGCACCTGGACTGAATGTAATGTATGGCGATGCCAAAGGAAATGTTGGTTGGTGGGCAACCGGAAAATTGTACAAACACAATAATGGCGTGAATACAAATTTTATACTTGATGGTGCAAATGGGAAAGATGATAGTTTAGAATATTTAGATTTTTCAAAAAACCCATCAGCAGTCAATCCAGATTGGAATTATGTTTATTCTGCAAACAATCAGCCTGAAGCGATTGATGGTTTTGCTTATCCAGGCTATTATCTTCCTGAAGACAGGGCGAAAAGAATTACACAATTATTGGATTCAAAATCCGATTGGGATGAAAGTTCAGTGGGTGAAATGATTAGTGACAATACATCAGCCGTAGGTCCAGGAGTTGTAAAAAAGTTAATCTCTAATTTAAATCCAAAATCACTTTCCAAAACGGAAAATGAAGCTATACATATTTTGAAATCATGGAATGGTTCAAATGATTTGAATGATGTTGCACCAACAATCTATAATAAATGGATTTTTTTATATCTAAAAAATACTTTTCAGGACGAATTGGGTGATGAAGGATTCAAACAATTTTTAGGAACCCATATTATGAAGCAAATTGTCGCCAGACAAATTTCAAACGAAAATTCGCCATGGTGGGATGATGTTAGAACAAAAAACATAAAAGAAACCAGAAATCAAATTTTAGCAAAATCATTCGAAGAAGCAATAGCGGCTTTGGAAAACCAATTGGGTAATTCACCTTCGGAATGGAAGTGGGAAAAAGTACATTCAGTAGAATACCAACACCCAATTGGAAAATTAGCGCTATTTAGACCTTTTTTTAATGTTGGTCCTTTTGAAGTTTCGGGTTCTAACGAAGTAATAAATAATCAGTTTTTTGATTTTGTCGATGATGGATTTTATAAAGTAAAAGGAGGGCCTTCAAGCCGAAGAGTTATTGACTTCTCTGATATTGAAAATAGTTGGGGAATTCTGCCGACGGGGCAATCCGGAAATCCATTTAGTGAGCATTATGCAGATCAAGCCGAATTGTATAATGCGGGAAAATTTAGAAAAATGAAATTGAATAAAAAGGAAATTATACAATCTTCAACAAAACTTATTTTTTATCCTCAGAAAAATTAGTACTAATCCCAGATGTATTTCCAAGAGCCGTCTTTTTGTTTTTTCCAGACCGTATGAAAGACTCCTTTTGAAACTTGTTCCTTCCCGGAAGCATCTTTAAAAGTCCAAACATATTTGCCGTAACTTGAAGCCATATCTCCGGCATCGGAAACGGTTATGGCATCGGGAGACCAAGTTACACTTGCGTTTTGGTACTTTGAGTTTAAATAATAATTTTTAATATTGATCTTGCCGATGATTAAAGTGTCGTGCTCTCTTTTGATAACAGCATTAGAATCGGCAAATTGATAAAATCCTTCGGCTATCCCTTTTTTGGCAACTAATTTTTCAAAGTCTTTTTCTGTTTTAACAATCTCTAACTTGACATACGTTAAATTTTTAGTTTCCGACTTTGGCGAACAGCCACTCAGAACCAATAGAAAAATAATGAGTTTGAAGGTGTTTTTCATAGAGAATTATTTTTTGAATATAAAATAAACGGCCAAAACCAAGCATAAAAAACCAACGAAATGATTCCATCTTAAGGTTTCGTTTTTGAAGAAAAGTAATGAGAACAACACGAAAATGACTAATGTAATTACTTCTTGGATTACTTTGAGTTGCATAAGTGAAAAAGGACCGCCATTGCCTTCATAACCTATTCTGTTCGCTGGGACTTGGAAGCAATACTCAAATAAAGCCAGTCCCCAACTAATCAATACAATGCTTATCAATCCCGCATTTTCAAACCATTTTAATTCTTTGAATTTAAGATGTCCATACCAAGCCAATGTCATAAAAATATTTGATAATATTAATAAACCTATAGTAGCGTATGCTTTCATGTTTTGTTTTTGGGCCAAAAATAGTGATTTTTACTATTCGGACCGGTTGCTGTCTTTGATTTTGGAAACAGAGATGTGTTTATTTTTTAAACATTTTAGACAGTATTCCAAATGCTCCTCTAATAAAAGTGGCACTGGTAACGACTTTTAAAACCGATTTTGTAACGACACTTGCAGTACTCGGTTCGTTGCTTTCTTGTTTTTTCTCTTCAGGAACGATAGCTTTCTCTTGAGCGGATTCGATTTTTTTATTGAGCATCTCATAAGCACTTTCACGATCAAGAACTTCACTGTATTTTTTAACTAATTTGGATTTTGTGTTGATTTCTTGAATTTCAGCATCAGTTAATATATCCATTCGACTCATTGGAGCGCGCATCATAGTGGCTACAAGTGGAGTAGGAATTCCTTTTTCGCTTAATGCAGTTACAAAGGCTTCTCCAATTCCTAAACTGGTTAATACTTCGTCTGTTTTGTAAAATTCGGATGTAGGATAGTTGTCTGCCGATTGTTTGATTGCCTGCCTGTCATTGGCTGTGAATGCTCTTAAAGCGTGTTGTATCTTCAATCCTAGTTGTGCCAAAACACCACTTGGAATATCCATAGGATTTTGAGTGATAAAATAAATACCAATTCCTTTGGAACGAATTAATTTAACGATAGTTTCTATCTGTTCTAATAATGCTTTGCTGGCTTCATTAAAAATTAAATGAGCTTCATCGATGAAAATGACTAATTCGGGTTGGTCTGCATCGCCTTTTTCGGGCATTTGTTGGTAAATTTCGGCAAGCAAACTCAGCATGAAAGTGGAGAATAATTTAGGCTTGTCTTGAATGTCTGTTAGTCGTATAATATTAATGTATCCTTTTCCATTTTCGTCAAGACGAAATAAGTCGTCAATTTCGAAGGATAGTTCTCCAAAAAACAAATCGGCACCTTGTTGTTCCAGCTCGATTATTTTTCTTAAAATAGTTCCTGTAGTCGAAGTCGATATTTTACCATAACTTTCTTCAATTTCGTCTTTTCCTTCATCGGTAATATAATTAATGACCTTTTTAATGTCTTTTAAATCTAATAATGGCATTTTGTTGTCATCACAATATTTGAATATAACCGAAACAACTCCAGCCTGTGTATCATTCAAATCTAAAATTCTAGAAAAAAGAACGGGTCCGAATTCAGAAACTGTAGATCGAAGTCGAACTCCCTCTTGTTTAGAGAGGGATAGTAATTCTACAGGAAAACTCGACACAGAGTAGGGGATGTTTAATTTAGCATGACGTTCTTTTATGAAGTCTTTTTCTTCGCCTTCCTTTGCAACTCCGCTAAAATCACCTTTTATGTCCATCATCAATACCGGAATGCCAAATGAGGATAGTTGTTCTGAAAGAACTTGAATGGTTTTTGTTTTTCCTGTTCCTGTAGCGCCGGCAATTAGTCCGTGTCTATTTAATGTTTTTAGCGGAATTTTGACAAATGTATTAGGTAATGCTTTGCCGTCAAGAATGGCTCCGCCTAGCGTTATACTCTCTCCTTGTGATAGATAGCCTTCGTTTATTTGCTGAATAAAATTTTCTTCTTTGCTCATTGCTTACGGGGGTGTTAAAATCTACTGCAAGATATTAATTTTTTTCAAATGAATAATTAAGTGTTTTCTGTAATAAAATATCACAAAATACTATTGATTCGATAGATTTATTTGTTTTTTTGATTTAGGCCTTTTTTTGAATAAAAATATTCAGAATGCTTAAAAACGTTTTTTTTTAGAATTTTTTAGAATAAATTGTTATATAAAATCTTCAATTATTCTTAAAAAACGTTATAGTTCTGTTTTAAGAATAAAATAAATTGTAAGATTACTTAAAAAAAAGTTTTTTTATTTCAACTAAAAAATTAAATTTGCTCCTATACAAGTTTATTAAAACTAAAATAAATATTTAAAATTTAAAAAAATGGCAAACGTTAAAGTTAAAAAAGAAAGCACTTCAAACGGAGGAGGAATGGTTTCAGGGATTATTATTGCATTATGTGTATTTGTAGGTTGGTTAGTTTGGTCTCAAGTGATGGGAGATCCTTCGAATTTTGAAGGGGGAGATATTGAAAAAGGACATCCATTAAATACATTAGGTCAAGTTTATAAAGGAGGATTTATAGTACCGGTATTATTAGGTATGTTATTAATGGTTATTGTGTTTTCTCTTGAAAGATTTTTTGTTATCGCAAAAGCTGCTGGTAAAGGGAATTTAGATAAATTTATGCAAACAGTTCAAGTAAGTATCAAATCTGGAGATATTGATGGAGCTATTGCTACATGTGATAAACAACAAGGTTCTGTTGCAAATGCAATTAAATCTGCGTTAGTTAAATACCAAGATGTTAAAAAAGAAGGATTCAATAGTGAAGAAGCTTCTGAAGTAATTCACAAAGAAATTGAAGAGGTTACTTCTCTTGAAATGCCAATGTTAGAAAAAAACATGACTATTATTTCTTCTTTGGTTTCTTTAGGTACACTTGGAGGATTATTAGGAACAGTATCTGGTATGATTAAAGCGTTTGGAGCTTTGGCAACTGCTGGAACTCCTGATCAAGCTGCACTTGCGGTTGGTATTTCTGAGGCTTTGATTAACACAGCTACAGGGATCTCTACTTCAATCACGGCGATTGTTGCTTACAACTTCTTTACTTCAAAAATTGATGATTTGACTTATTCTATTGATGAGGCTGGAACTACAATTGTAAATACTTACAGACATTTCAGAGGTAGTTTAAAACAATAATTAATTTTTGATAATTTTTTATCAAAATAATAGACATAAATAATGGCTAAAATAAAAATGAAAAAAAAGTCCACATCTACCGATATGACGGCGATGTGTGATGTTGCGTTTCTTTTGCTTACGTTCTTTATTTTGACTGCCACTGCTAAAACACCTGAAGTATTACCAGTTGATACTCCACAGTCTACTGTGCAAACAAAATTGCCTGCTGATAATTTGTCTACTTTGACAATTGGTAAGGCTAATGGGAAAACTGCTGTATTTTTTGACCTAAAAGGAAAAGATGTTCGTAAAAAAGCACTTGAATTTATGGCTGATAAATATAATGTTTCTTTTACTGAAAAAGAGTCAGAGGAGTTTGGATTAATGGAAAGTTTTGGTGTGCCAATTCAAAATTTAAAAACAATTTTGAATATGAAAGCAGCTGATAGAAGTAAAGCGGGGCAGCCTGGAATACCTAAAGATTCTTTGGATAATCAATTGAAAGACTGGGTATTGTATTCGCGAAAAGCAAATATTGAGGTTAATGACAAGGAATTGAATTTTGCAATAAAAGGTGATGCTAAGGAGCAATATCCTGCAATCAAACAAGTAATGGATATTTTGCAAGATCAAAAGGTCAATAGCTTTAATTTGGTTACAGGTTTAAGAGGAAAGAATTTTTAATTAAAAAAGACACACTAAAATGGCTGAATTAAATACCGGCGACGGTGGAGGCGGAAAAGGTGGCAAAGTAAGAAGTAAAAAACAAAACTCAAAGGTAGATTTAACTGCCATGGTGGATTTGGCTTTCTTATTAATCACGTTCTTTATGCTTACCACTACGTTGTCTAAACCTCAATCAATGGATTTGACGTTACCAGATAAAGAAAAAGATGATACTCCTCAGACTAATATTAAAGTAGATGAGAATCGTACTATGACATTATTGCTTGGTGAAAATGGTAAATTGGTACGTTATATGGGGATGTTGGAAAAACCTCTTGCGGCACCAAAAGATTATTCTTATGGTAAAGAAGGTATTCGTAAAGAATTGATTGCTAGAATGGAAACAGTAAAGCAATATTCAACTGCTAAAGGAAAACCAAATGATGGAATTATTGTAATTATCAAACCAAGTAAAAAATCAACATATCGTAATTTGGTTGATGTTTTGGATGAAATGGCAATTGTTGGGGTGAATAAGACTGGCTCTTATGCAATAGTTAATGAATTTACACCAGAAGAACAAAAATTGTTAGAAGTAAAAAAATAATTTTTACTAATAACCTAATAATTATAAAAAATGAAATTAGATTTAATTAAAAATCAATGGATAGAAATCGTTTTTGAAGGGCGTAATAAGCTTTACGGAGCTTACGTACTTAGAAAATCGAATCGCAAGACTTCTATGCGAGCGCTTATCATTGGTAGTGTTCTTTTTAGCCTAGCAGTTAGTGCTCCGCTTATTGCGAGTTACTTGCCAAAAGGAGGTGATGAAATGGATACCGATATCAAGATAACTGCCGTTAAGTTACCTCCTAAGAAGAAAGTTGAAGATGTAAAAGATCTTGCACCACCACCACCACCACCACCTAAACAAGATCAGGTTAAGTTCGTGAAACCTGTTGTTGCTAAGGCTGAAGATGTTACTGAAGATCCACCAAAAATGGAAGATATCAAAGACAAAAAAACTGGTGCTGAAACAATCAAAGGAGATCCAGATGCTCCACTTACTGTAGAGGAAGTTGGAAATGGACCTGTGGTAGAAGTTATTGAGGAAGATACTAGTGTACACTCTTTAGCTGGGATTGAACAAAAACCTGAATTTCCAGGTGGAATTGAAAAGTTTTATCAATTTGTTGGTAAAAACTATCAAGCTCCCGAAGAGGAAGGTCTTAAAGGAAAAGTTTATGTGACTTTCGTTGTTGAGAAAGATGGATCATTAACAGATATAAAAGTTGTTAGAGATATCGGTTATGGTACTGGAAAAGAGGCAATTAGAGTTTTAAGTAAATGTCCGAAATGGCTTCCAGGTGAGCAAAATGGTAAAAAAGTGAGAGTACTGTATTCTCTTCCTATTACTATTCAATCAGCAGAATAATGTTAAAAAATATATTTAATAATTTGAAGAAGAAATCGCTTATTGAGCGATTTCTTCTTATTATAACCATTTTGGTTTTTTTGGCTTATTTTTTTTTGGGTCTAATGGTTATCTTTTGGAAAAAATTTCCTTTTAATATGCAAATGCAATATAGAATTGCTCTTGGCGTTGTATTAATGGGATATTCTATTATTCGTTTTTTCCGCGTCTATAATGCTAACAAGGAATAGGTATGTCTAGATTTAAAGTTTATTTAATTTTAGTGTCTGTTGTTTTCATTTTTTTTAATTGTAAAAAAAATGAAAATGAGGATGTAAACAAAGAAACAATCTTAAAAGGGAAAGCGGAAATCTATGTGGATGAAACTATTGCCCCTATTGTGGAAGACGAAACCATGGTTTTCGAAAGTCAGTATGACGCCAAATTTACTTTAATTTCTAAATCCGAATCAGAGGTTTTAAACTCTCTGTTTAATAAAAAGGCCAAAATTGTCGTGATTGCAAGAAATTTGACTAAAAAAGAGTTAAATATTTTCGAACAAAGGAAAATAGTTCCTAAAATAACTAAATTTGCGATAGATGGTGTCGCTTTTGTTGCTAATAAATCGAGTAAAGATACTTTGATTGCTTTGAAAGATGTAATCGGTTTTATGAAAGGAGAGAGAAGCTCAAAAATTAAAGGTTTAGTTTTTGATAATCCCAATTCAAGTACCGTAAGTTATATGAATAATTTGGCTGATTTGAGTGGGTTGGCAGATAAAGATGTTTACACTTTTAAGACTAATAATGAAGTTTTAAAATTTGTTTCGGAAAATGATGGAATGATTGGTGTAGTTGGAGTAAATTGGTTGTCGCAACCTAATCCTTCAATGAATTCTATTATAAATAATATAAATGTGTTAAGTGTCAAAGGTTTAAATAAGGAAGGTTATTATTCGCCTTCACAAAATAATTTTGCCGAAGGAACTTATCCTTTATTAAGAGACTTGTATGTTGTAAATTGTCAGGGATATGATGGTTTAGGTATGGGATTTGCATCTTTTGTTGCTGGCGATATCGGACAAAGAATTGTTTTAAAATCTGGTTTACTGCCTTATCAAATACCCACTAGAAAATTAAATATAATACGTGGTCAATCTAATAATGAAAAGAAATAAAATAAATTAATTTAATGAAGATGAACAAAGTTAAAGTTTTAAGTATTGCTTTATTGGCTATCGTGGCAACAAGCCGAGCGCAAGACCTTAATCAAGCAAAAAAAGCAATTGATGCTGAACAATTTGAAAGTGCAAAAACAATTTTAAAATCTATAATAAATGCAAAACCAGCCAATGGTACGGCTGCATTTTATTTAGGGAATGTTTATATGTTGCAAAATAATATTGATTCTGCTAAAATATATTATCAAAAAGGATTAGCTGGTACTGAAGGAGCAAAATTGAATAACATTGGTTTTGGTTTAATTGACCTTGATAATGGGAATACTGCTGCCGCTGAAGAAAAATTTGCTTTAGCTACTAAAGATTTGAAAAAGAAGGATATTGAAGAGTATTTATTTATAGGTAGAGCTTATACATATTCTTTAAAACCAGATTATAAAAAAGCGATTGAAGTTTTAAACAAAGCGAAATTGATAAACCCTCAGGATGCTCAATTGAATTTGGCACTAGGGAATGCATATTTTGGTGATAAAAACCAAAATGAAGCGTATTCGGCTTACCGAAACGCTTATACGATTGACAATACTTTGATTAGAGCTAAAATGCAATTGGGTGTATTGTTGAAAGGAGCTAAAGCATATACAGAAGCGATAAAAGCTTTTGATGAAGTAATCGCTATTAATCCAAATTATGGACCAGTTTATCGTGAATTGGCTGAAACTTATTATTTATGGGGAAGAAACGAACCTTCTAAATATAGAGTTTATGTGGATAAAGCTTTAGTGAATTATGAAAAATACTTGTCTTTAACTGACTATTCTCTTAACTCAAGAATGCGTCATGCCGATTTTTTAGTTCTTGCGGGCGAGTATAAAGCTTTGGAAACTGAGGCTAATAAGATGATTGAATTGGATAAAGTGAATCCAAGAATTCTTCGTTATTTAGGAATTTCAGCTTATCAGAATGGTAATTATGATGTTGCTATCAAATCTTTAGAAGGTTTTATCGCTAATCCTGCGAATAAAATTATTGCTATGGATTATCAAACATTGGGGTTTGCTAAAATAAAAAAGGCCGTTGGAGAAGATGGTAAAGCTATTGATAATGCTTTGTTTGATAATGCAATTCTAGATGTTAAAAAAGCGTCTGAAATGGATGCTAATGGATTATCATTAAATATCAGTGATGTTGGAAAAAAATTGTATGAGTTAAAGTTATTCAAACAAGCCGCTGCCATTTATGAAATAGCTGTAGCTAATAAAGAGTCTAAAAACTATGTTTTGGATAATTTTTATTTAGGAAATAGCTTGTATTTTGACAATACAAGAAAGGATATTGTAAAACCAGATCCAATAGCTTTACAAAGAGCTGATATGGCTTACGGCGCTGTTATTGAAGCATCACCAAAAACACAGGACGCTTATTTGTATAGAGCAAGAACGAATAGTTTATTGGAGAACGATGAAATGACAATTAAATACTATAATGATTATGTAAATGTGGTTACAGAGAAAGGACCTGAAGAATTGGCAAAACCTGCAACTGTTAAAAAAATAATTGAAAGTTATAATACTTCTGCTGCTAGTTATGCAAATACTGATAAAGCTAAAGCAATCGAGTATTTCAATAAAACTTTAGCTTTGGATCCGGCTAATCAATATGCGCTTGATTCATTGAAGTCTTTAAAATAAAGATTTTTTCAAATATTTAAGAAAGACAATCAGAAATGATTGTCTTTTTTTTGTTTTAGCGGATTTGTTTTGATATTTTTAGGATAAAACACAAAGCTCTTATATGTCGTCCTTTCTTGAGATTTCTTTTAATTGCTTATCTTTGTAGCTTAAATTTATATAATGTTATCTAAAGAAGTTCAATTAGAAGTCAATAAAGGAACCATGCTTCCTCTTATGGAAGAATTTTATACAATTCAAGGGGAAGGTTTCCATACAGGTACTGCTGCATATTTTATTAGAGTTGGGGGATGTGATGTTGGTTGTCATTGGTGCGATGTTAAGGAGAGTTGGAATGCAGAATTGCACCCTCCTACTAAAATTGATTTAATAGTTGATAATGCTGCCAAGCATGCAGATACGATTGTTATTACAGGAGGTGAACCTTTAATGTGGGATATGGCTCCTTTGACGCAAATGTTGAAGCATAATAATTTAAAAGTTCATATAGAAACTTCAGGAGCATATCCTTTAAGTGGAACTTGGGATTGGATTTGTCTTTCACCAAAGAAAAATAAATTACCAACCCAAACAGTTTATGATAATGCAGATGAACTTAAAGTTATCATTTACAATAAGCATGATTTTATTTTTGCAGAAGAACAAGCTGAAAAAGTGAATTCAAAAGCTATTCTTTTTCTCCAGCCGGAATGGAGTAAAAAGGAAGAAATGACTCCCTTAATAGTTGAATACGTTATGAACAATCCAAAATGGCGTGTTTCACTTCAAACTCATAAATATTTGAATATTCCATAAATTAAATTGAGATTTTCAATTTTCAAGCTGTCTTTATTTTATCCAATTTTCACGAATATTAGTAATAGGTTTTCGTTTTTTAGATCATAATATAGATAGGGAGATTTATTTGCGACATTTTTTTTTAGATGATGTAAAAAAATACTTAATACTTGGCCTGTAGCTACTTATAACTGCAGCTAATTTTTCTTATAAATATTTTATTCTGATTTTATCAAAGAAATAAATAACTTACTCTGATGCAGTAAGTTGGATTTTATTCGTGATTATATGATAATTTTGATCATATATTTTTGTGTATTTGGTTTTTATAAGCGTATTTTTTTATATATTTACTAAAACCTACTATGATTTGTTTTTTGTAAACATTCATAAATAAAAAATACCACATGAAAAGAATTTTACTTTCGCTAATTGCGTTGTTTATTGTGAGTTTTGCCTCAGCTCAAGCAACAGCTACTATTATTGATGATGCTCCCTATAATTATGACGAAGTAGAGGTTAGACCAGAATTTCCTGGTGGAAATAATGAGTTGCTGAATTTTATTGGCAAAAATTTTAAAATACCAGATTACGAAGGAAACGGTGGTACTTTAAAAATTGCTTTCATTATAGAAATTGATGGATCTATTACTAATGTGAAAGTTGTAAAAGATCTTGGCGAAGGAACTGGAGCTGAAGCTAAGCGAGTAATTTCTTCATCTCCTCGATGGACATCAGGTGAGACTAGAGGTAAAAAAGTTCGGGTTTTGTATGAGTTGCCTATAAAAATTGCTAGTCAAGGATAAAAGGGATAAAGCATAAAGAATAATTATTTTTTCAAAAACCAAATGTTTTTAAGCATTTGGTTTTTTTTTCAATTGCTATTTTTGATTTAGATTGAAAGGCGGGCTAAATAATCATAATGTTCCCCCTCTAGAACTAATTCGCACTGAAGCCCATTGGCGAATGCCGCATTTTGAAGGGTGTTGTAATCTAAGAAGAGCCAATCTAAAGGAACTTCTTTTTCGCCTTTGTACGTAATATTAAAGATAGTTTCCCCGTAATATTCATTTTCTGATGGAATCCATTTGCCTCCGTCTTCATCTTCGTCAAACATATATATGATGTCTGAAGAATCGATGAGGATTTGCCCGCTAGGATTTAAAAGACTTTTTAATTTTTGCAAAAAAACGGGAGTTTCTTTTAGTTTCCCAAAGATTCCTGTGCCATTCATTAGTAATAAAATGGTATCGAATTTTTCGTTTTCCAATGTCATTATGTCTTGGACTCTTGCATTCTTCAATCCGCGAAGTTTGCAGGCTTGAATTGCATTCTCTGAAATGTCTATAGAAGTCACATCGAGATTCCTGTCATTTTGTAAAGTCAAGCTATGACTTCCGGCTCCGCATCCCACATCGAGTATTTTTCCTTTTGCCAGTTGTAATGCTTTTTGTTCAATGCTTGGCATTTCATCATAATTTCTAAAAAGGTAGGCGACACTCATTTCGTCTTCTTCAGAAATAGATGTTTCTGTAATTAAATCCTCGGGCTGGTTGTTAGTTTGATAGTCAAGTATGGCTTTTCCGAAAAGGTCTTTCATAAAATTTAGTTTCAAGTTTAAATTTCCGAGTTTAAAGTTTAGTACTTTTGCGAAATCATCAACAAATTTCAAATTTGAAACCAGCTTTAAACGAATTAGGAAAACTAGCCAAAGATAAGCATATCGAAAACAAAAAGTATTTTGATAAGCTAAAAAAGAAAACGCCCAAGAATTTGGACTACGTAATGCAGGACATTCACGATGACGAATTCAAAAAAACCGATTGTTTAAAATGTGCCAATTGTTGTAAAACTACCGGGCCATTATTTACTTTAGCCGATATTGAACGAATTTCTAAGTCTTTAAGGCAAAAACCACAACAGTTTATCGAGCAATATTTGCGTGTTGATGAAGATAAGGATTATGTGTTGCAAAGTGTTCCTTGTACTTTCTTAGATAATGAGAATGAATGCATGATATATGATGTGCGTCCAAAAGCCTGTAGAGAATTCCCTCATACAGATCGTAAAAAGTTTCAGCAAATTACTGATTTAACGCTTAAGAATGTTTCAATTTGTCCTGCAGCTTTCAATATTGTGGAAGAAATAAAAAAAAGATTGCCGCTCTAATGGATTGCTTTCAGATATTATTGCCAATTTGAAGTTAACCAAATCGATTGGCAAAGCGCTAAATGAAACTTTATGTATATTTGTTCAGTTCCTCAAAATAAATCAATTTGAATTTAGAATATTTTATTGCCAAAAGACTTATTACTGCCAAAGATTATAAAAGCAGTATATCGGCACCTATAATAAACATTGCAATTTCGGCAATTGCAATTGGTATGATTATGATGATTGTGTCAGTAGCCACTGGAATAGGTTTGCAAAATAAAATAAGGGAAAAGATAGCCGCTTTCAACGGTCATATCATAATTTCAAACTACGATAATAATCAGTCCGAGATTACATTACTACCCATTGAAAAAAATCAAGACTTTTATCCAAATTTCAATTCTGTTCCTGGAGTAGGTCATGTTCAGGCAATAGCGAGTAAAGCGGGAATAATCAGAACCGAAACTGCGTTTGAAGGAATAATTTTCAAAGGGGTTGGCAATGATTATCAATGGGGTAATATAAAAGAGTATATCGTTTCGGGAAAATTGCCAAATTTTTCTAAGAATATCACTCAAGAAGTAGTGATTTCTCAATTTCTAGCCAATCGACTGAATTTAAAAGTAGGAGACTCTTTCAATACGTTCTTTATAAAAGAAGATCAGAATCAATTGCCGAATGTTCGAAGATTCAAAATAGCTGGAATTTTCAATTCAGGATTTCAACAATTCGATGCTACCTATATAATAGGTGATATTCGACACATACAGCGAATCAATAAATGGAATCCAAATCAAATTGGGGCTTTTGAAGTTTTCGTAAAGGATTTCAATAAAATAAAAGAAACCGGGGATCAAGTATATAAAAAGACGTCTTCAACTCTGGATAGCAAAACAATTATTGAGAAATACAGTTACATATTCGAGTGGTTGCAACTTTTCGATTTCAATATTATTGTGATATTAGTCGTAATGATACTAGTCGCAACGATAAATATGGTTGTTGCCTTGTTGGTACTCATCCTGGAGCGAACTCAAATGATCGGAATTCTAAAAGCACTAGGAGCTAACAATTGGTCTGTTAGAAAAATATTCCTTTACAATGCATTTTACCTTATAGTAAGAGGTTTGTTTTGGGGTAATTTAATTGGAATCTCTTTGCTGTTAATTCAGCAGCATTTCGGAATTATACAGCTCAATCCTGAAAATTATTATGTCAATCAAGCACCTGTGTATCTTAATCTGGGGTACATATTGGCTCTAAACCTGCTTACTGTAACGATTTGTGCATTGGTATTGTTGATTCCATCGTATATAATCACCAAAATTTCCCCTGTGAAAGCAATTCGCTTCGATTAAATTTATTTAAATAATTCAGGAGCTTAATCCCGCTATCCGCTACAATCTTATAAGCCGAACCCCGGCTTATAAGGATTTTCGCTTCTATCGGGGCTATGGCTTGGGTTTTTCATTAGAAAGAAACCGAAAAAAATACACCTTATATATAGGAGAGAAAGATCCGGAAACAAATCCTCGAAAATCTCCTCATCGCTCAGACGAATTGCTATCGTCAGTGTTCAATTTGGCATTAAAAAAATCAACCAAAGCCCAGAAATACTGATAAAATCTCAAAAAAAGGATAAAGGGAAGGGGCTGAAATGTCAAAACCTCAAAAAAGCCATTTCATAAATACCAACATACCAATGGATTAAAAAATACTTTGAAAAAAGGTTGAAAAAGCCATTGTTTACACGAATAAACTAGCTACTTTTGCACCCGCAACAACGAGTACGTTCTTAGAAATCCTGACAAGCCTGAAGAAATCGAAACGAAAATTTATTTTCAAAAAAGATTTAAAAAAGCTTGTGAGATTTAAAAACGTAAGCTATTTTTGCAGCCCGCAAAACGCGTAACGTTCCTTGAAATACTGCTGAGAAAAAGAGAAGAAAACGAAAAAATAATTTTTCCAAAAAAACTTCAAAATTTACTTGCCAGTTAAAAAAGAATAACTACTTTTGCACCCGCTTCGAGAGACACACAATGTGAGTTAAACGAGACGAAAAGAACAAGAAGAACACGTTCCTAGACATATTGAATTGACAGCCGTTCTGATGAAAATCAGAACAAAAGAATAAGAGTAATAGAATCGGAAGATTTGAATAAAGAACCACTAGAACTTCAGTCAAACATTAATAGCTTAAGCAATTAAGCAAACAATATACGATGAAGAGTTTGATCCTGGCTCAGGATGAACGCTAGCGGCAGGCTTAACACATGCAAGTCGAGGGGTATAGTTCTTCGGGACTAGAGACCGGCGCACGGGTGCGTAACGCGTATGCAATCTACCTTTTACAGAGGGATAGCCCAGAGAAATTTGGATTAATACCTCATAGTATGTGAGAATGGCATCATCTTCACATTAAAGTCACAACGGTAAAAGATGAGCATGCGTCCCATTAGCTAGTTGGTAAGGTAACGGCTTACCAAGGCTACGATGGGTAGGGGTCCTGAGAGGGAGATCCCCCACACTGGTACTGAGACACGGACCAGACTCCTACGGGAGGCAGCAGTGAGGAATATTGGACAATGGGCGCAAGCCTGATCCAGCCATGCCGCGTGCAGGATGACGGTCCTATGGATTGTAAACTGCTTTTGTGCGAGAAGAAACACTCCTTCGTGAAGGAGCTTGACGGTATCGTAAGAATAAGGATCGGCTAACTCCGTGCCAGCAGCCGCGGTAATACGGAGGATCCAAGCGTTATCCGGAATCATTGGGTTTAAAGGGTCCGTAGGCGGTTTGGTAAGTCAGTGGTGAAAGCCCATCGCTCAACGGTGGAACGGCCATTGATACTGCCAGACTTGAATTATTAGGAAGTAACTAGAATATGTAGTGTAGCGGTGAAATGCTTAGAGATTACATGGAATACCAATTGCGAAGGCAGGTTACTACTAATGGATTGACGCTGATGGACGAAAGCGTGGGTAGCGAACAGGATTAGATACCCTGGTAGTCCACGCCGTAAACGATGGATACTAGCTGTTGGGAGCGATCTCAGTGGCTAAGCGAAAGTGATAAGTATCCCACCTGGGGAGTACGTTCGCAAGAATGAAACTCAAAGGAATTGACGGGGGCCCGCACAAGCGGTGGAGCATGTGGTTTAATTCGATGATACGCGAGGAACCTTACCAAGGCTTAAATGTAGATTGACCGGTTTGGAAACAGATCTTTCGCAAGACAATTTACAAGGTGCTGCATGGTTGTCGTCAGCTCGTGCCGTGAGGTGTCAGGTTAAGTCCTATAACGAGCGCAACCCCTGTTGTTAGTTGCCAGCGAGTCATGTCGGGAACTCTAACGAGACTGCCAGTGCAAACTGTGAGGAAGGTGGGGATGACGTCAAATCATCACGGCCCTTACGCCTTGGGCTACACACGTGCTACAATGGCCGGTACAGAGAGCAGCCACTGGGTGACCAGGAGCGAATCTACAAAACCGGTCACAGTTCGGATCGGAGTCTGCAACTCGACTCCGTGAAGCTGGAATCGCTAGTAATCGGATATCAGCCATGATCCGGTGAATACGTTCCCGGGCCTTGTACACACCGCCCGTCAAGCCATGGAAGCTGGGGGTGCCTGAAGTCGGTGACCGCAAGGAGCTGCCTAGGGTAAAACTGGTAACTAGGGCTAAGTCGTAACAAGGTAGCCGTACCGGAAGGTGCGGCTGGAACACCTCCTTTCTAGAGCCTTAGTGTTAGTAGCAATACACGCTGAGGAAAGAAGACGAAAAGAACTATTGGTTACAAAAACAAAGATTATATTACTCTTGCTGTTAATTTAAAAAACATGCGTAAAATTAAAAAAAGCGCAAAAATAAGAATGAAGAGTGTCTCGTAGCTCAGCTGGTTAGAGTACTACACTGATAATGTAGGGGTCGACAGTTCGAGTCTGTCCGAGACAACTATTTTCACCTTTAAAAAAAAGGAAATTCTAGAGTTGAGAAGTTAAGAGTTAGACTAATAACTAATTACTAACAACTAATAACTCAAAAAATTGGGGGATTAGCTCAGCTGGCTAGAGCGCCTGCCTTGCACGCAGGAGGTCAACGGTTCGACTCCGTTATTCTCCACAGATCCGAAAGGATAAAAGTTCATTGACATATTGAGATAAGAAATAATAAAAAGTAGAAAGCAGTTTTTTCTAATTTATTAGAGAAAACGAAAAAAAACGGTCGTAATTGATTTTACGATTGGTACAATAAGCAAAATAAGGGCGTATGGGGGATGCCTTGGCTCTCAGAGGCGATGAAAGGCGTGATAAGCTGCGAAAAGTTACGGGGATTGGCACACACGATATGATCCGTAAATACCTGAATGGGGCAACCCACTATGTTGAAGACATAGTACACCGATAGGTGGGCAAACCCGCTGAACTGAAACATCTAAGTAGGCGGAGGAGAAGAAAACAAAAGTGATTCCGTAAGTAGTGGCGAGCGAACGCGGATTAGCCCAAACCAATGTTGTTACGGCAATGTTGGGGTTGTAGGACCACGAGATTTAATGCGGATAGAATTAGAATCTACTGGAAAGTAGAGCCAAAGAAGGTGATAGCCCTGTATAAGTAATAGAAGATATTGATAGTGGTATCCTGAGTAGGGCGGGGCACGTGAAACCCTGTCTGAATTTGGCGGGACCATCCGCTAAGGCTAAATACTCCTGAGAGACCGATAGTGAACCAGTACCGTGAGGGAAAGGTGAAAAGAACCGTGAATAACGGAGTGAAATAGATCCTGAAACCATACGCTTACAAGCGGTCGGAGCCCTTTTGTGGGGTGACGGCGTGCCTTTTGCATAATGAGCCTACGAGTTAACGTTGCTGGCAAGGATAAGTGGTTAAGCCACGGATCCGTAGCGAAAGCGAGTCTGAATAGGGCGCTTTAGTCAGTAGTGTTAGACGCGAAACCGTGTGATCTACCCATGGGCAGGATGAAGCGCTGGTAACACAGTGTGGAGGTCCGAACCGGTTGACGTTGAAAAGTCTTCGGATGACCTGTGGGTAGGGGTGAAAGGCCAATCAAACTCGGAAATAGCTCGTACTCCCCGAAATGCATTTAGGTGCAGCGCACGGCGCAAAGTTATATAGAGGTAGAGCTACTGATTGGATGCGGGGGCTTCACCGCCTACCAATTCCTGACAAACTCCGAATGCTATATAATGTTTCCGTGCAGTGAGGGCTTGGGTGCTAAGGTCCAAGTCCGAGAGGGAAAGAACCCAGACCATCAGCTAAGGTCCCCAAATATATGTTAAGTTGAAAGAACGAGGTTTGTCTGCCCAGACAGCTAGGATGTTGGCTTGGAAGCAGCCATTCATTTAAAGAGTGCGTAACAGCTCACTAGTCGAGCGGACGAGCATGGATAATAATCGGGCATAAACATATTACCGAAGCTATGGATTTAGAGTTTACTCTAAGTGGTAGGGGAGCATTCTAACAGGGTTGAAGGTGTATCGTAAGGTATGCTGGACTGGTTAGAAAAGAAAATGTAGGCATAAGTAACGATAATGCGGGCGAGAAACCCGCACACCGAAAGACTAAGGTTTCCACAGCTATGCTAATCAGCTGTGGGTTAGTCGGGACCTAAGGCGAACCCGAAAGGGACAGTCGATGGACAACGGGTTAATATTCCCGTACTACTGATTACTGTGATGGGGTGACGGAGTGATGAAAGCGCCGCGAACTGACGGAATAGTTCGTTGAAGTACCTACCTATAAGCTGCGCAGGCAAATCCACGCGGCTTGGGGAAATACGATAGTACTCGGAGTCTTCGGACAAAGAGATAGTGCGCCTAAGGGCTTCCAAGAAAAACCTCTAAACTTCAGGTAATTAGTACCCGTACCGCAAACCGACACAGGTAGTCGAGGAGAGAATCCTAAGGTGCTCGAGAGATTCATGGCTAAGGAATTAGGCAAAATAGACCCGTAACTTCGGGAGAAGGGTCGCCTCTGAGTAATCAGAGGCCGCAGTGAAGAGGTCCAGGCGACTGTTTATCAAAAACACAGGGCTCTGCAAAATCGTAAGATGAAGTATAGGGCCTGACACCTGCCCGGTGCTGGAAGGTTAAGAGGAGATGTTATCTTCGGAGAAGCATTGAATTGAAGCCCCAGTAAACGGCGGCCGTAACTATAACGGTCCTAAGGTAGCGAAATTCCTTGTCGGGTAAGTTCCGACCTGCACGAATGGTGTAACGATCTGGACACTGTCTCAGCCATGAGCTCGGTGAAATTGTAGTAACGGTGAAGATGCCGTTTACCCGCAGTGGGACGAAAAGACCCTGTGCACCTTTACTATAGCTTAGTATTGACCTTGGATAAATGATGTGTAGGATAGGTTGGAGACTGTGAAGTGGCGTCGCCAGGCGTTGTGGAGTCATTGTTGAAATACAACCCTTTGTTTATCTGAGGCCTAACCCCGAAATTCGGGGGACATTGCTTGGTGGGTAGTTTGACTGGGGTGGTCGCCTCCAAAAGAGTAACGGAGGCTTCTAAAGGTTCCCTCAGTACGCTTGGTAACCGTGCGTAGAGTGCAATGGCATAAGGGAGCTTGACTGAGAGACATACAGGTCGATCAGGTACGAAAGTAGAGCATAGTGATCCGGTGGTTCCGCATGGAAGGGCCATCGCTCAAAGGATAAAAGGTACGCCGGGGATAACAGGCTGATCTCCCCCAAGAGCTCATATCGACGGGGGGTTTGGCACCTCGATGTCGGCTCGTCACATCCTGGGGCTGGAGAAGGTCCCAAGGGTTGGGCTGTTCGCCCATTAAAGTGGCACGCGAGCTGGGTTCAGAACGTCGTGAGACAGTTCGGTCTCTATCTACTGTGGGCGCAAGAAATTTGAGTGGATCTGATTCTAGTACGAGAGGACCGAATTGGACTAACCTCTAGTGTATCTGTTGTCCCGCCAGGGGCACCGCAGAGTAGCTACGTTGGGAAGGGATAAGCGCTGAAAGCATATAAGCGCGAAACCCACCACAAGATGAGATTTCTTTTAAGGGTCGTGGGAGATGACCACGTTGATAGGCTATAGATGTAAAGGCAGTAATGTCATAGTCGAGTAGTACTAATAACCCGTAAGCTTATGTACACCTTTTCCCCCGATGCAAGTCGGGGGGAGAAACTTTCTAATACTTTTTATGTTCTTTATCTCAGTATGTTAAGATATTATTTTAATTATTAATGGTTAATGATCACCCGAGGCGAAAGCCGAACGGAGCGAAGCTAATTATTAATTAAAAAAGTTGTCCAAAGCAACTAACGACTTAAGGTGGTTATTGCGGCGGGGCTCACCTCTTCCCATCCCGAACAGAGTAGTTAAGCCCGCCTGCGCAGATGGTACTGCAGTTATGTGGGAGAGTATGTCGCTGCCTTTTTTTACAAAACCCTGTTTCGAAAGAAACGGGGTTTTTTATACCAAAATCTAATTGAAGATTAGGTACCTTAGCTCAGATGGTAGAGCAATGGACTGAAAATCCATGTGTCCCTGGTTCGATCCCTGGAGGTACCACTTTAATGCTTGGATGGTGAAATTGGTAGACACGCTGGACTTAAAATCCAGTGAACAGCAATGTTCGTGCGGGTTCAAGTCCCGCTCTGAGTACTAGAAAACTTCATTTGCTTTTGCAAATGGAGTTTTTTTATTTTAGCCTATAACGTTTTGAAATAGATAAAACGGATCAGGTGCAAAAGTTGGGGATTATGCAAAAAGATTAGATAATCTGAACAAGAAAAAATCTATATTTCTCACTCCTCTAAATTGACTTCTAAAAGCTTTTATTTTTGCATTGAAAGATTCGGCAGAAGCATTCGTACTTCTGTTATCAAAATAGTTTAAGATTGATTTGTAATTAAAAGTTATGGTATTAAGCAGGATATTAAAGTTTTTAAAGCCTGATTCTTCTACATTTCTATACCAATGAGCTAGTTTGGTCATGGCAATATGCTTGTCATTATTTTTATTGTAAATCCCTCGAAGTTGCTGATTTAGATTATAGGCTGTCTTTATATCGGGGTATAATTCAAATGTCATTTGTGCCCTTTCTTTTTGGCTTTGGGTCCATTTTTCACGAGATTTATAAAGTAAATATCTGCTTCTGGCCAATAACTGTTTTACAGAATCTCCGTTGGGTAAAAGCTGTGGGATGTATTTCTTATTTTCTGATTTTGCCTGTATTATGAATTGATTTTCCATATCCATAGCTTCCCATCGATGCTTGATTCTGATTTCCTGTAATGCTTCCAAGGCTAATTTTTGAACATGGAATCTATCGGTGACCTGTATGGCTTTCGGGAAGCATTTTTTTGAGATTAGTTTCATAGAGTTGGCATGTCAAGAGTTATTTCTTTGACAGAGCATCTACTTTTATAATCAATTTTACAGATGTGTTCTATGACCTGATCCGCCTTAGTTCCCGCAACAATAGCCACAAAAGCTCCCTTTTTGCCTTTGAATTTCTTGTTGGTCACAATAGTATAGAGTTCTCCCTGAGATAAAGCTACTTCATCAATTGACAAATGTGTACCCATGTTTTCAGGGTAAACAATCCATTGGTGTGCATGTTCGCGTGGAGCCCAGGTGTTAAAGGCACTCAGGTGCTTTTTATATTGTCTTTGAAGTTTTTTGCCATTGACACCGAAGAAGCCTCCAATGGTATGGCAATCAGTAGCGCTGCTATCTATTAATTTCTTTTAAAAAAGCCGCAAACTCTTGAGTCATGCGGGTTCCCTTGGCTGCTAACTGCCAATCTCTTTTAATAAGTTCTCCTGTGGTTTTATTGGTCCAGCGACGTCTCTTGATGTGCAGATACACATACTTACCCCGCAGAGGAAAGTCCTGAATAGTAATCTCCTCCTGAAAGCCTTTTGATACCAGTTCAAATGCATTAAACTCTTGTGGAGGCTTAATTTTCTCCTTAAAATACAAGTGTACTATTTCTTCTGTGTTAGTAGCGGAAATCACTTCAAAGTGATCTACTAAAAAATCAGGTAGCATAAATTTTAAAAGGTCTATAGGAGTCATCTCTAATTCTTAGATTACAAAGCTCTTATTTTATTTTGACATTTCCTCCCCAGATTTTGTTCTTGATCCTTTAGAAACTATTCAAAATTACCCTAGATAGATACTAAATTGTCTTAATATGTAATATATCGTTTTCGTAATGTTAAAATAGCATTTGTATCGGAAAATGCAGTTGTGTTTTAAACAGAATTATGATACTACTTTAGCAATAGAAATTATTACTAATTTAAAACGACAGTATTATGAAAACGATTTTAAAACTTAGTCTGGTGGTATTGGTAGCGATGACTACGATGAGTAGCTATGCAATCGACGGTGATTTTTTACTTAACGTAAAAAAAGGAACCGGTAAAGAAATTAGTTTTTCGGTAAATGAGATTCAGAAAGCCAATGTAACAATCTACGATAAATCTCATAATGTAATCTATTCTGAGACTGCCACGGGAAAAGGGGGGATTTTGAAAACCTACAGCCTTGAGGAGTTTCCTGACGGGGTTTATTTCCTGGAAGTGGAAACCGATCTTAAGAAAGTGACGCACGAGATTGTGATTACCAATGAGGTTTCTACACTATCGAGAAAATCAGTGGCCGAGGTGTACAAAGGGGATCTGAAAATGAAGAACCAAAATGTGGCCACGGTGAATTAATTAATTCGGTTATTTTAAAAAAAAGTGCTTACTTCGAAATTATAAAAACAGCTCCTCTTTGGGGCTTTTTTTTTGTTTATAGGACAATACTAAATTTAATCATTAAATACTAAATACGGTTATGGAAACGTGATTGCATGAGGGATGGGAATGGCATCTCCTGATTTAGAAAAACAAGGCTTTTCTGCCGTAGTTTTTGTTAATCGGGAATACAATGGACAGCCCGACCCGTAGGGACATGCCATTATGGAGAGGAGAATGTAATCTTAATATGGAGAATAATTTAGTTTTTGGCCTTTTTAAGATAAGTTAATAAAGAAATGAATTCTTGTACCAATTCTTATTTTTGGCTTTTATCGTCTTAATTTTTAAAATGTGAAAGGACGTAATGGAGATTTCTTTTGCAAAAAAAAGCCCGTCTAGTTTTAAACCGGACGGGATTTTTAAATATTGAATCAAGTGTTTATGCAAGCATAGTTACTGGATTTTCGATGTATTGTTTTAATGTTTGTAAAAACTGTGCTCCGGTTGCCCCGTCAATTGTACGGTGGTCGCAAGCCAATGAAAGCATCATTGTGTTTCCTACTACAATCTGACCGTTTTTAACTACTGGTTTTTCTACAATAGCCCCTACTGATAAAATAGCAGAGTTTGGTTGATTGATGATAGAATTAAATTCAGTAATACCAAACATTCCAAGGTTAGATACTGTAAAAGTACTTCCTTCCATTTCAGTTGGTAATAATTTTTTGTTTTTGGCTCTACCAGCAAGATCTCTAACGCTTGTGCCAATTTGTGATAAACTCATTGCATCAGTAAATCTTAGTACAGGAACTACCAATCCATCTTCAACAGCTACAGCTACACCTACATTTACATGGTGATTGATGATGATGGCGTCTTCTTTCCATTGAGAATTTATTTTTGGGTGTTTTTTCAAAGCCAATGCACAAGCTTTGATTACCATATCGTTGAAAGATACTTTGGTATCCGGAACGCTATTGATAACTGCTCTCGATTGCATTGCTTCGTCCATTGTTACTTCAATTACAAGGTTGTAATGAGGTGCCGTAAATAATGATTCAGCTAAACGTTTCGCAATGATTTTACGCATTTGCGAATTTTTGATTTCTTCTGTGAAAACTTCGCCTGCAGGTACAAATACTTTAGGTGACTCAGTTTTTACAGCTTCTGAGGTTTTTGAAGTTGTTGCACTTGGTGCAGCAGCAGCTGGAGGAGTGAAGTTTTCGATATCGCTTTTTACGATACGACCGTTTTCACCTGTTCCTTTTACTTGTGTTAATTGAATTCCTTTATCACTTGCTATTTTTTTAGCTAATGGTGATGCCAAAATTCTTTTTCCGTCGCTTATTGTTTCGATTACTTCAGTAGATTCAGATGAAGTAACTTTAGCTTCTTCTTTTGCTGCTGTAGCTGCTGGTGCAGCTCCGCCTGCTTTATAATTTTCTGCGATTCCGCTAATATCTGTTCCTGCAGGTCCGATGATTGCTAAAAGACTGTCTACTGGAGCTGTGTTTCCTTCTTGGATTCCGATGAATAATAAAGTTCCTTCATTGAAGGATTCGAATTCCATTGTTGCTTTATCTGTTTCGATTTCAGCAAGGATATCGCCTTCAACAACTTTATCACCTACTTTTTTCAACCAAGTAGCTACAGTACCTTCAGTCATCGTATCACTCAAACGAGGCATCGTTACTACGATTACTCCTTTCGGTAAATCTGCTGCTGGAGCTTCGGTAGTTTTTGTTTCAGTTGCAATTGGTGCTGATTCTGCCGCAGCTGGTGCAGTAGTTCCTCCAGAAATTAAAGCTGAAACATCTTCTCCTTCATTTCCGATGATTGCCAATAAAGAATCTACCGGAGCAGTTTCTCCTTCTGGGATTCCAATATATAATAGTGTTCCTTCGTTGAAGGATTCAAATTCCATTGTTGCTTTGTCGGTTTCAATTTCTGCAAGGATATCACCTTCGCTTACTTTGTCTCCTACTTTTTTAAGCCAAGCCGCTACCGTTCCTTCTGTCATAGTATCGCTCAAGCGAGGCATTGTTACAATTGTTGCCATAATTGATTTATAATTTATGAGGTGTGAATGGATAGTTTTCTTGGTCGTACACTACGTCGTATAATTGTTGGATTTCTGGATAAGGAGATTCCTCAGCAAATTGAACACATTCTTCAACAAGATCTTTTACTCTTTGATCAATTACTTCGATTTCTTCTTGTGTAGCGTATTTTTGATCTAAAATCACATCCAAAACTTGAGTGATTGGATCTATCTTTTTATACTCTTCAACCTCTTCTTTTGAACGGTATAATTGTGCATCTGACATTGAGTGTCCTCTGTAGCGGTATGTTTTCATTTCAAGGAAAGTAGGTCCGTCGCCACGTCTAGCTCTGTCAATTGCTTCGGTCATTGCTTCGGCAACTTTCACTGGATTCATTCCGTCAACTGGTCCACATGGCATTTCGTATCCTAGACCTAGTTTCCAGATATCAGTATGATTAGCTGTTCTTTCTACTGAAGTTCCCATAGCATAACCATTGTTTTCAACTATAAAAACTACAGGTAGTTTCCACAACATTGCCATATTGAAGGCTTCATGTAATGAACCTTGACGTGCAGCTCCATCTCCAAAATAAGTCATTGTAACTCCACCGGTTCCATTGTATTTGTCTCCAAATGCGAGACCAGCTCCCAATGGAATTTGGCCACCTACAATTCCATGTCCTCCATAAAAACGGTGTTCTTTTGAGAAAATATGCATTGATCCGCCCATTCCTTTGGATGTTCCAGTAGCTTTTCCTAAAAGTTCAGCCATTACACGTCTAGGGTCTACGCCCATACCAATTGGCTGAACATGATTTCTATAGGCAGTGATCATTTTATCTTTTGTCAAATCCATAGCGTGTAAAGCTCCTGCTAATACAGCCTCTTGACCATTATATAAGTGTAGAAAACCTCTAACTTTTTGTTGAATGTATAATGCCGCAAGTTTGTCTTCAAACTTTCTCCAAAGTAACATGTCTTCATACCACTTTAAATAAACTTCTTTTGTAACTTCTTTCATCTGAAATAATTCTTTTGCTTAAGTGTTATTGTATTATCAATTATGACCTAGTAACGCAAAATAGTTTCCTCACCACAAATTTGCGCCCCGAAGGGATCGGGATGCAAAAATAAGACATTCCTACTAAGAACTAAAATTTAAAAGCTAAATTTTGGTTTTTTTTAAAGTAATTTTTTTTCAAACATAAAAGGGAGTAGGTTTTTTAGGGATGCTGATTGATGAATTGCCCCTGTTTCTCCCATATAATAGATTTCGATAGGGATGTCTTGTCGAATTTCATATTCAGCGATGGATTGACGGCAAGCTCCACATGGTGGAACTGGAGTCTCTGTTTTATTGTTGTCAGAGGCTGCAGTAATTGCCATTTTCAAAATGGTTACTTTAGGATAAATAGCTCCTGCATGAAAAATAGCTACTCGTTCTGCGCAAAGTCCCGAAGGATATGCGGCATTTTCTTGGTTAGAACCAACAATAATCTCACCATTGTCTAAAAGTATAGCTGCTCCAACCCTGAATTTTGAATAAGGAGCATAAGCATTTTTTCTAACTTCAATAGCTTTTAACATTAAATTCTGTTCAACTAAAGGTAATTCTTGAATGGTTTCAAAAACATTAATTTTCGAAGTGATTATTATTTCTTTCATTAGTTAAAGCTATTTTTAAATTAAGTATTTTGAAGATGTAGTTATATTAAAAACAAAAAAATCCAATTTCAAAATATTGAAGTTTGGATTTTTGTTTTGTATAAAAGTAAAATGGAGATTAAAAACTTTCATATTTCTCTCCAAAATTGAATGTCAAAGAGAAACGCAATGTGTTTTCCAAGGGGTTTTGTACTTTTGAAGCTGAGAATAAGTAGGAAACATCAATTTTGACAGAGCTATATTTAAAACCAGCACCAAGCGAGAAAAACTCTCTAGCGCCTTTATCAGGGCTTTCATAAAAATATCCTGCACGAAATGAAAATGAATCTTGATATACATATTCTGATCCTAAAGAGTAGGTTACCTCTTTTAATTCTTCACTAAATCCACCTGGTGCATCAGTAAATGATTGAAACATTCCAGCAAACCATCCAATAGATTGGTAATCATCTCTGTTTTGTTGTGATTCTTCTGAAGTAACGTTTCCATCACCGTTTAAATCTGGGTTTTGTGGGGTTGGTACTAATAACTTGCTAACTTCCAAATTCACGGCTACTTTATTGTATTCGTCTAAAATAAAATCAAATCCACCTCCAAGTTTCATATTGGCAGGTAGAAAATTAGCATTTATATCATCATTATCATAGCTCATTTTTGGACCCATGTTCTGAAAATTAAATCCCGCTCTCCATCTGCCGTTAAAATCGCTATACGCAATCTCCTCTGACTGAAAAAAACCGGCTACATCCACTGCAAAACTACTTGAAGAGGTTGCGTCATTATTATCAGTAGCTACTTTTAGGTTTGAATTTATGTAGCGACCCGCTACAGCCATTGAAAATTTTTCACTTAATTTTTGGGAGTAAGATACATCAAAAGCAAATTCATTTGGAGAGACTAGTACAACTTGGCTGTCGAAATCAGTTCTTAATTCAATGTCGCCTAAACCAAAATAACGAAAACTACCAGCAAAAGCACTTCTTTCGCTAAATTTATTATAGTAAGTTATTTGAGCTAATGATATGTCATTTACTAAATCCGTTAAATAGGGTGTGTAGCTTAATGAAAAACCTTGTTTGTCTTCGGCAAAGGCGTATTTTGAAGGATTCCATTGTTGCGAAAATGAGTCTGTTGATGATGCAACGCCATTATCGCCCATACCCGCAGCTCTAGCATCTGCAGCTACTAAAAGGAAAGGAACAGCAGTTGTAATTACGCTTTCCTGTGCATGAACAAAATTAAAATTATATAAAAATATAATCAGTAAAGTAGCTCTTTTCATTATTTAAAATAAAAATTAATTTGAGGTAAATATACTATATTATTAAAGAATCACAAGTTTTTCAAACTTTTCAATCTTCTTATTAGAGAGGGTTGCCTTTACCGTTAATTTGTAAACATAAACCCCTTTACCAATTTTATTTCCAAAATCATCTCGAGTATCCCATGTTATTTCACGTGATAAAAAACCTGGAGTTGTGATGGTTTGGTTTTTTGTCCAAACTACTTTTCCGGTTATTGTTAGCACTTGAACTTGTACCTCCAAAGGTTCGTTTGGTTTATTATGAGTAAACCAAAACTCAGTGTAATTCACACATGGATTAGGATAGTTCAATACATTAGTAAGTGTAATGGATTCGTCTCCAATTACTAAAAATTGCATTTCGGATGTTGTAGCATTATTATAAACATCCCAAACTGTAAAAGTAATGGTGTGTAAACCGGCTTTTAAATTTCGGAAGGGAAAATGTAAATTCCCTTTTGTGAAATTATCGAGTTCAGTCTGATAATAATCATTCAAAATAAATGGATTGCTCACATCACCATCTAAAACAGCTACAATGTCATGACCGATTCCGCCGGCTGTATTGATTCCACTTTCATCTTCCATATAAGCAATAAATGTGGGAGAATCATTGGTAATACTACCAGACACAAAAGTCTCATCATTCATATATAACTTCACTTTTGGACTATTATTGTCTGCAACTGCATTTTCATTTACACCACCGACCTTAATTGAGGTGTCGTAACCAGTGACATCTTCAAGCAATTCATTCTTTTGGGCATAAAAACTTAGCTTTCCTGTATCCAATGGAATACGAATGTCTTTTGGTACTATAAAACTATATTCAAATTGACCATTCGTAACGGATGCATTTCCTCTAAAAATAGCCTCGCCTAAAGTCGTGAAATTCATCACTGGACTATAGCCGTCGTTATTTAAAGTGCTCTTCGTTATTTTTTTATCAAATAAAATAGTTGATAAAACACCATTATAGTTGGTTAAAGGAATATTGTTCTCATCGGTTATTTCTCCAGATATTTTCATTTTGGCTAATGATTTAAAATCTGGGAGGGTTTGATTTACGGGCACATCATTCACTTTGGTTAATACAACTTTTGGCTTGGGAATAGCTAAGAATATTGCTGGATCGCCAAGATAAAGGACTACGTTTGTTGCAGTATTTGGATTTTCATTTTTGGAAAGCCTTAAGGCTTCTGCTATAGAAACGTATTGGTTGGAATCATAGGATAAAAGGTTTTTTGCAAATACATCATTGAAATTTTCAGCGCTAAATTGTCCAATTGAACGAATTGTAGACACCAAAGAAATAGCCCCGCCTTTTGAATTCCAATAAATGTATTCTCCAGCGGTAGGTCTTGTGGGATTGTCAAAACGAGAAAACTCGCAAGTAATTGTAATAAATAATGGGTATTTATACTGATTGCTTAAACTTTGGCTATCTGCTTTGTCCCAAAGTCTTTCACTCGCCAAGCCATCTTCTCCACCGTGTCCCAAATAATTAAAGACCAATGCTCCTTTTTCAAATTCGTTGTAAAATTCAGATTTTGCCTTGGGATACCTTTCTCCTCCAGCAGAAGCTTCTTGTGTGTAAGAGTCCAAAAATATTTTCGAAACATTCAGAAATGGCTTTTGGACGGTAATTTCATCAGCAAGAGTGTTTTGTCTTGATTGCAGAGAAGCGTCAGTAGATTTATCTGAATCATCGGAAAGTGTGACATAGTTATTTCTCCAGCTTCCATAGGCTTTTTTGTCATAATATTCGATGACTTTATTGACCATTTCGTCTGCCTGTGTGGTCGTGCTGACCAGCATTCTGCCAACAGCGATGTCTACTCCTCCATAATATGTAGTAATATTTCCTTCGGAATCATCCATTAGACAAAAAAAGTCATCTGAAGCAAATGATGCTTCACCTATAGTATTACTGGTTAAAGACTCATATATAGGTACAATATTGGTGTTGTTTGTTATCCTTTTTTTATAGTCAAATGAAGCATCTCCGAAGAGATTTACATATCGTACTCTTTTATCTACAGATGAAGCGTTATTGTAAATGTATTTAATGCAGTTTCTTATCGCGGCTATGTCTTGTTTCCCTGAGGAAAACTCTTGATATATTGATTCAAGAGTAATAACTTTTGCATTTAAATTAGAATTTATTCGATGGAAATTGGCAAGCTTCTCCGCTTGGGGTCTTAAAATTTCGGGTGTAACAATTACGTAATCAATATCTTGAAATTGACCTTGGGTGTTTTTAAAAAGCGTTCCTTTTATATTTGAATTGGTTATTTTTGATTTGCTTTCTTTTGATGGGGTATAGTAATCATTTGAATCAACAGCAATATATTTTCTAAGTTCTCCTAAATTTGCTTTGAATGAAAAGGCACTTTGGTTGCTGTTTTCTATTTTAGAGATATTATATATGTCGGTTATATCCCAAATTTGAGAAATAGCAGTGGCATTTGAAAAAGCATATGATATAACTCCAAGATTTGAGCTGGCTAAGTCGTATTGAAAAGGGAATTGTTTTCCGAATCCCTGTAATTTACTTTTTGATTTTAACTGAATGTAGTCTAGGAAGCCTTTAGATCCAGGTACTCCATTGTTGTTATAGGATAATTTGATTTTTATATTAGTGCTGGCTGGAAAAGTAGTGTTGTTTGGAAGTGCTCCATTAAAATATTGTATATCTGAATTGGTATTTAATGCAGAGAATTTTACATTACCAACATCAAGACTATTGGCTGTAACTTTAAACGAAGTAGGAGTGTAGGCTGCTGACGCTAATACCGCATTTATTTTTACGGGGATTGATGAGTCGATATTTGGAAAATCAAATGTAAATTCTTGTTCCTGATTAATTTCAAATGATTCGCCAACCCATTGTCGTCCGACTTGAGCAATATTTGTTAAGTCAACTTCATGAAATTGATAATCGTCATATGTTGAAATATTTAAAGTACTTGAAGTCGTAGGCTGTACCATATTTAATATTCTCTTTCCATTATCTCCTTCTACGGTGATGTAATAATAGGATTTCGAATCGTATAAATTCAAATTGGTTTGACTTTCGTCATTCCAATTATAAATTCCCTCGCCATAAAACAATATGTAATCATCATTATTGAATACACCATCGCTTTCTCCTTGAATTTGGATTGCATTTTCTGTTAAATCTGTCGGGTAGTAAGTGTCATTTGCTAAAGGCAGCATTTTTCCGCCATTTCCATATATCTTAATTCTTTTCGGGTCAATTCCATTTAAATTCAATCCTAAATCCTGTAAAAATTTTAAGGATATTTTGTAAACGCCTGATTTTTCAACATAAAAACGATACCAATTCCCTGAAGCCAAAACCGAATTTGTAATAGTCGTTTTGTTTTTAATCGAACTAGTTTTTCTCGACGAACCGTTATTTATGGTATATGAAAAGGTTTTAATTCTTTTGTAGCCAGAACCCTCTTTTATTATTGGTGATATTCTGAGGAAATTTTGAATAATATTTCTTGATTTTGATGTATACAGTGTAGTTTTTATCGTGGAAGGAATAATAAAGGTATTCAAGTTTCCAAGAGCTGATGTCGCTATGGATTCATAAACTATATTAGAAATCTGAATACTTTTTTCGTCCAAATCAGTACCAGTTTTTAGATTTAAATTGTAATAAATGGATTGATTGTACCCGTCGTAAAAATAACTGTTCCCTTTGAAACTAGGCGTTTGAAACTTGTTATAGGGGGTTGTAGTATTGTTTTCTATCCAATCAATATTTATGTCTCCTTTTATTTGAGCAAAAGTTATTATTGGCAGTAAAAGAATAAAACAAAATACGAGTTTTTTCATTGGAATTGATGGCGAAGTGTATTGTGAATAATTGCTAAAAGTAAATAAAAAATATTAAATGTTCTTTTCGTTGTTTTGTGTAATAAAAAATATATTTTTGCGTTTTTATTACAGCTGTTAAAACATTACAAATTAAAGTTGAAAAAGGGTTTTGTGATTTAATGTTTAATTATTACATTGCGCAACCTAAATTTTAATAATCACCTACTAGAAACTATGAAAGTAAATAAAACTATCCCCTTAAAGATAATGCTGTCCCTGGCATTAATATTAGGACTAGCTAGTTGTAGCAAAAAATCTAAATCCGAGAGTGCCTCAAGAGGTACAGGTTGGAATGTAAGCAGTTCTAAAGGCGGTTTTACAAAAGGAGCTGGACATAAAACACAGGAAACGGGACCAGGATTGGTATTTGTAGAAGGAGGAACTTTTACAAGAGGATTAGTTCAAGACGATGTAATGCATGATTGGAATAATGTTCCAAATCAACAACACGTTATGTCTTTCTATATGGACGAAACGGAAGTTACCAACTTAATGTACCTTGAATACCTTGAATGGTTGAAAAAGGTTTACCCTCCAACAGAAGAAAATTATAAAAACATTTACGAAGGAGCTTCGCCTGATACTCTTGTTTGGAGAAACAGATTGGGTTACAATGAAACAATGACCAATAACTATTTAAGACATCCTGCTTATGCCAACTATCCTGTTGTAGGGGTAAATTGGGTTCAGGCTGTTGAATTTAGTAAATGGAGAACGGATCGTGTAAACGAAGCTGTTTTGGAGAAAAATGGATATTTGAAGAAAAACGCTAAAACATTAGATGTTTCTGCTGAAAGTAATTTTAATTCTGAAACGTATTTGGCTGCACCTACAATGACTTACGGAGGAAATGAAGAAATTCTTTTGAAAGGAAAAGGAGCGTCTAAAAAAGCTCCAAGACCAGACAAAAATGGTAATGTAGTTGAAGAGAAAAATGTATATGCTCAAAGATCATCAGGGATTTTATTACCTGAATATAGACTACCAACTGAATCGGAGTGGGAATATGCTGCAGCAGCTGACGTAGGTCAAAGAGAATACAATATCTATAAAGGACAAAAGAAATATCCTTGGTCTGGAAGCTACACTCGTTCTGGAAAAAGATCTAATAAAGGATTCCAATTGGCTAACTTCAAACAAGGTAATGGAGATTATGGCGGAATCGCAGGTTGGTCTGATGACGGAGCTGATATTACAAATGCAGTGAAAAGTTATCCTGCAAATGATTTTGGACTATATGATATGGCAGGTAACGTGGCTGAATGGGTTGCGGATGTTTACAGACCTATTGTTGATGTTGAGACAAATGATTTTAACTATTTCAGAGGTAACGTTTATACCAAAAATAAAATTGGTAAAGACGGTAAAATTGAAATCATCACTAATAAAAATGTTGTTTTTGACACATTAAGTAACGGTAAATTAGTACCTAAATACTTAGCTGGTGAAATTGCTCAAGTTCCGGTAGACGAAAATGAAACTTATTTGAGACAAAATTTTAGTACAAGCGATAATATTAATTACAGAGATGGTGATAAACAATCTAGTAAATATTATAAGTTTGGTGGTGCTGACGCTGATAAAGGGAAAACTTCAGATAAAGAAATCATGTACAATGCTCCTAAACACAATGTTAAAATTGACAGTTTAGGAAACATGGAAAGAAAATATGACAAGTCTAGTAAAAGAACTACTTTGATAAATGATGCAGTTCGTGTGTACAAAGGAGGATCTTGGAGAGACAGAGCTTATTGGTTGGATCCTGCACAAAGAAGATTCTTCCCTCAAGATATGGCAACAGATTACATCGGTTTCAGATGTGCTATGTCTAGAGTAGGTTCTAAATCAAACACAAAAAAATCACCTAGAAATTAATTTTTTTATATACATTACAATAAAAGCCCTTTCATTAGGGCTTTTATTTTTTAAACTATATTTATATGGATATTAAATACATTCATAGTTTGTTTTTGAAATGCAATTCAATTTCAATTGATACACGAAAAATTGGATCTAATTCATTTTTTGTAGCCATAAAAGGAGATAATTTTGATGCCAATACTTTTGCAAGGGAAGCGCTAGATAAAGGAGCCTCCTATGTGGTAATTGATAGTAAAGAGTATTACATTGACGACAGAACTGTTTTGGTTGAAAATAGTTTAGTGGCTTTGCAGGAATTAGCCAAATTTCATAGGAACTATTTGAAATTACCGATAATTGCACTTACAGGAAGTAATGGTAAGACAACTACAAAGGAATTGATTAATGTGGTACTTTCGAAAAAATTTAGAACCAAAGCCACTATTGGGAATTTAAATAATCATATTGGAGTGCCCTTAACGCTATTGTCATTTAATGAAGAAACCGAAATAGGGATTGTTGAAATGGGGGCAAATCACCAAAAAGAGATAGAATTTCTATGTGATATTGCACAGCCTGATTACGGATACATCACCAATTTTGGGAAAGCGCACCTTGAAGGTTTTGGTGGAGTAGAAGGTGTCATTAAAGGTAAAAGCGAAATGTATCACTATCTTTCAAACAATAACAAATTAGCATTTGTTAACCTTGAAGATCCTATTCAAGTTGAAAAGACGAAAACTATACAATCATATTCTTTTGGGATAGGTAAAGATTTTGCTAATGTTAATATAAGTCGCATAGAGGCCAACCCGTTTGTTTCTGTGTCTTATTCTCAAAACACCATTTCGACTCATTTAATTGGTTTGTATAATGCAAACAATATTAATGCGGCAATTGCTATAGGGACTTATTTTGGTGTTGAAGAAAGTGATATTAAACAAGCACTGGAAAGTTATATTCCTGAAAATAATAGGTCGCAATTAATGACTAAAGGAACAAATGAAATTATTTTGGATGCTTATAATGCGAATCCTAGTAGTATGAAGGTTGCTATTGAGAATTTCGTCCTTTTGAACAAAGAAAATAAAATTGTTTTCTTGGGTGATATGTTTGAATTAGGAGATGACAGTTTATTGGAACATAAGGATGTTGTTGATTTATTGATGAATCAAAATGATATTGAATGTTATTTTATTGGTAAAGATTTTTATCAGAATCAAACAAATCAATCAAACTTCTTTTTCTTTGAAAACTTTGATACTTTTTCGGATTCCATTAAAAACAAAAAGTTTGAAAATAACATGATACTCATTAAAGGCTCCAGAGGAATGGCTTTGGAACGAACCTTAGAATTTATAAAATAGTTTTTATTATTTAAAAAGCTCCTTCAGGATTATTTGAAGGAGCTTTTTTTATTTGATACTCATCAAGTAACCAATTAAATTTTCTTTTTGATTTAGATCTAATTTTTTTCTCAGGCGATATCTCGCCAATTCTACACCACCAGTTGATATATTCATGAACTCAGCAATTTCTTTGGTGGACATATTCATTAATAAATAAGTGGCTAAATCCATTTCTCTTGGTGAAATTGAAGGATGCTTTTCTTTTAGTTTTTTCAGGAAATCAAAATGTACATTTTTGAGGTGTTTTTCAAGGTCCTTCCAGCTTTTGTCTGTATTCACTTCTTTGGTGATACTTCTGTTTAATTTTGTGAATTGAGCTTTAGTTGCTTCATCAAAGGAGCTCGTGTTGATGTCTTTTAATTTATGAATTATTCCGTTTAATATTTTGTTTTTCTTAACAACCTGCAGCGTGTTGTTTACAAGTTCCTTGTCCTTGGAAAGGATTTTTATCTGCAATTTTTCATTTTCTAATTTTTCAATCTCTTTTTCAAGCTCATATTGCTCTTGCTTGATTTTTGTTTCTTTTTCTAAATACAATCTTCGTTGCTCCAGTGTTTCAAAATGTTTGTTTTTTCTGATTTTTATTCTGATTCTTAGGCGGATGTAGTAAACACAACCGGCAGCTAATAACAGGTAAAATAAATAGGCCAATGAATGTCTGTACCAAGGAGGATATACTCTGAAAGCAATTGAGGTTTCATCAGATTGGATTCCGTAACTGTTTCTGACTTTTACTTTCATTATGTAATTGCCTTCTTTTAGATTCGTGTATTCTTTTGTCCAACTATTTGACCAAGGGCTCCAATTTTCATCAAAGCCCACTAATTGATAGGAAAATTCGACATTTTCAAGGTTTTCATAGATAGGAGAGGAAAATGTAAATTTTACTTGATTTGACGAATACGGTATTTCATAGTTTTCGATTATTTTTTGTCCATTTCCAAGTATAAAAGTATTCCCTGGGAACGTAAACGTTCTTATGAAAGCTTTTGGTTTATTTGCAAAATTATTCAATAGTTTGGAATCGTAATGAGCAAGGCCTTCAGTTAGACCAATTAAAATGTTTTCGGAATTAATAGCGTTTATAGATAAATAGTTATAGACTAGATTCCCCGTTAAGTTAGAGAATGGGGCAGCACTATTTTTATAACTACCGTCTTTGTTTTTCATTAACACTCCTAAGGATTCATTGTAGACATACCAAATATTTCCTTGACTGTCCTCTTTTAAAGTACTGACTTTTGGGATGTTTTTAAACAAGCGGGTTATCATTTCATCTTCAAAAAATAGTCCCTGTTCATAGGAATATTTGAAAAATTTATTGTTAGTCTGAAAATAAATTTTGTTTTTTAACTGTTGAATACTTCCAATCCCTTTGGCTGTATTTGTTAGATTTTGATATGTTTTAATGGTCTTAAATTGTTTTAGATCTTTGGTTAATGTCATTTGTTGAATTAAATTGTCTTTTTTTATCCAAATGGATTTATCGTCCAGTTCAAATTCCCCAATAGATTTAATAAGTCCTCCAACTTTATTTCTAAACTGCCAACCATTTACTTTTTTTTCAAATATTGAAAAACCATTGTAGTTGGAACCAATTAAATAATTCGGATGATTCGGTATTTGCTTGAATATCCAATATCCTACATTGTCTAAAGTTTTAATTGATTTTCCTCCATCAATTAATAAAGCACCCCTGTTATGTGCACACAATAGCTCTCCATCTACAACTTGAATGTTCCATGCCTGGCCAGTTGTTCCTTCCACAAGTTTAAAAGTATCTTCTTTAAAGGTATGATCCCAGGAATGGTAAAATAAACCTTGATTCGTGGCTACATATAAATTCCCTTTATGAACAACAGATGCATAAACCGTACTTAAATCAAAACTGGAACCAAAATAGGTAAAGGGGGAATTTTCATTAATAAAAGTGATTCCATTGTCAAGACCTAACCAAAGATTGCTTTTACTGTCAACAAAGGATGTAAGTACAGTGTTGTTTTGTATTCCTTTTTTATGGTTGATTTGTTGAACTATTCTTCCATTGCTGTCACAGATAATAATACCATTCAAAATAGAATTAAGAACTATGTAGTCATTTTGAATGATCGATCCTCCCAAACAACTATTTTTTTTAACAAATTGGTTGGCTTCGGTTTCCCATGGAATCATTCTTTCATTATCATACAAATAAAGCCCTTTGTCCAAAGTTGCAATTAATATTTTATTATTTGGCATCGCAAACATTCCCCAGATTTCTGTGTTATTCAAAAAGGTTGTGCCTTTTAAAGGAATAAGTTGGCCATTACTATACTTCATTAGGCCCATTGAAAGATCTTGAAAATAAAGCTGATCGTTAACTTGAAATGAAAATTGGAATTTGTTCGGCGCTTCTAATATTTTTACTTTATTATTCTTAAAGATATATGTGGTTTTGAAAGACTGAAAAAAAACAGCGCCTTTAAAAAAATGAATTTTCCAAATGTTATCAATTATTTTGGGATTATCCTTCTTTATGAGTTTGGAAACAGAAAAGTATTCTAGCCTCCCTTTTGTATTAGGTTTGAAATAGCCAAATTCATCATAACCTCCCACGAAAATTCTGCCTGAAGCATCAATTTTAAGACACCTAACAAATGTAACATTTGGCATAGGGTACTTTGTCCATGCGGAACCGTCAAATTGCAGGAGACCATTATTATTTGCAAAATATAGATTACCATTCATGTCTTGTTCGATATTCCAATTTTGGGTTCCGCCTTTGTATTCTGTTCTGCTGAAATTCTTGATATGGGGCAATCCAATTTTTTTTACTTGTCCCAAAGAAATGTAGGGCAGATTAATCAAAACAAACAGTAAAAGAAAGCTCTTTAATTTCATGAGTTGGTGTTTATTGTGCTTCATTGATTGAATGTTAGTGTATAGTTTTATAGGTATGTATAATTGATTTCTAGATATGCTTTAAGCTAACTGTTGAGAACCTTTTTGAACTGGATTTCAGTAGTATTTAATGGATTTTAGGCTAAAGTATTTAATTTATCACAATTGTAGTGGTTTTTTTAAATTAATATTTTTTTAAGTAATGATTTTTTGTTTTTAAATTATTCATAATCATATATTTAAATTTTTTTTGATGTGTTTTTGTAATATTGCTACAACGTTATTGATGTGTTTTTGTAGTAGTTGTTAATTGTCAATGTAAAAATTTTAGCCTTAGTATTGCAGTAAATAACTAATTAATTAACCAAAATAATCAGAAAAATGAAATTATTAAAAACATTTATTTTTTGTATTTCGTTAATCTTATTCTCAGTTTATGGGCATGCTCAGGAAGCGTCCATTAATGGAAAAGTGATTGATGAAAAGGGCTTGCCGATTCCAGGGGCAACCATTGTTTTAAGTGGAACAACAACATCAGTAGCGACAGACTTTGATGGTAGGTTTCAAATTAAAGCCCCTAAAGATGGAATTTTGACTATTAGTTTTATAGGCTATAAAACGGTTCAGGAATCTATTAGTGGGCGAACACAATTACAGGTTAAAATGTATTCTTCTACACAAGACTTGAATGAAGTTGTTGTTGTGGGGTATGGTACCCAAAAGAAAAGTGTGGTAACCGGTGCGATTTCTAGTGTGAGAGCAAAAGATATCGAAAAAGTTCCTAACGGTCGTATTGAGCAAGTGCTACAAGGTAGAGTTTCTGGAGTTACGATTGCTGCCAGTTCTGGACAGCCAGGTTCAGCATCAACAATCCGTATTAGAGGTATAACTACTTTTGGTGACGGTGGAAATAATCCGCTTTGGGTTGTAGATGGTGTTGTGGTAGATGCTGGAGGTATTGGTTTTCTTAATCAATCCGATATAGAATCTATGGAGGTTCTTAAAGATGCTGCTTCTGCAGCAATTTATGGAACTCGTGCCGCAACAGGTGTAATTTTAGTGACAACTAAAAAAGGAAAATCGGGAAAAATTACGGTAAACTATAATGGATTTGCTGGAGTTTCTTCTCCTGAAAAGACTTTGGATTTATTGAATGCAACGCAGTATGCTACTTTATTAAATGAGAAATCAACAGCTGCAGGCGGACCTGTACTGTTTTCTAATCTTTCTGCTTTAGGTAAAGGAACCGATTGGCAAAAAGAGATTTTTAATACGGGTGCATTCCGTTATTCTCATGAATTGAGTATTAGTGGAGGAAATGATGCTTCTAATTTTTATACTTCTTTTGGGCTTCAAAATCAAGAAGGGATTGTTTTGTCAGAGATTTCGAACTATGATAAAAAGAATTTCCGTTTGAACTCTACTCACCACATATCTAAAGTTTTCACTTTTGGACAGACATTAGGTTTCACAAGACAAAAATCAGTTGGTATTGGTAATACTAATAGTGAATTTGGAGGGCCGTTGAGTTCTGCAATTAATTTGGACCCAATTACTCCAGTTATTGAAACAGATCCTGTTTTAGCTAATTCATCACCTTACAGTACAAATCCGGTTATTCGTGATGCTAATGGAAATCCTTACGGAATTTCAAGTTTAGTTGGTCAAGAGATGACGAACCCTCTAGCTTATGCTAAAACTAGACTTGGTGGATTTAACTGGTCTGATGACTTGGTTGGTAATGCTTATTTGGAGGCAACTATTTCAAAGCACTTTAAATTCAGAACTACATTTGGAGGAAAAATTGCGTATTGGGGTAATCAAGGATTTACGCCTGTTAGTTATTTGAGTGCTACTGTGAACACACTTAAAAATAGTTATGGTCAAAGTGAAAACAGCAGTTTCGCATGGAATAATGAAAATATTGCGACTTATACAAATTCTATAGGTGATCATAACTTTACGGTATTGTTAGGACAAGGTTCTTATGTAGATAATATTGGTGGAGGTTCAGGGGCAACAATGTATGGTTTGCCTATTACAAGTTACCAAGATGCTTCTTTTAATTTTGACATACCACAGTCTGACAGAAGCAGCAGTACTTATGATATGACTGAGCACAAATTAACATCTTTATTTGCCCGTGTGAATTATGATTTTAAAGAAAAATACCTATTTACCGGTATTATACGTCGTGATGGATCTTCTCGTTTTGGAGGAAATAATAAATTTGGTGTGTTCCCATCGTTCAATTTAGGATGGGTAGTTTCTAAAGAAGACTTTTGGAATGAAAATGATGTGATCAATAGTTTGAAGATCAGAGGTGGATATGGTGTGGTTGGAAATGATGCTATACCAGACTTTAGATATCTTTCTTTGGTACAAGGTGGTTACAATTATTCTTTTGGAAATACTGGAGCAATAACTACAGGGTATGCAAACCTTACCTTAGACAATCCTGATTTAAGATGGGAAGAAACATCTCAAGCTGATATTGGATTTGAATCAAGATTTTTCCATGATTTAACCCTTACGGTTGATGTGTACAATAAAACAACCAACGGAATTCTACGTCCGATAAATATTCCAGGTTATGTTGGGGTTACAGATAATCCAACTGGAAATGTTGCCGATATGGAAAATAGAGGTCTTGAGGTTGAATTAGGATATAGAAAGCAATTTGGAGACTTTAACTTTTCGGTTAATGCAAACTTTGCGTATTTAGAAAATGAAGTAACTTATGTTGCTTCTGATACAAATTATATTGTTGGAGATGCTTCTTTCCAATCAATGGGAGCTGTGACTAGAACTCAAGTTGGCCATTCCTATAACTCATTTTATGGTTTTAAAACGGCAGGAATTTTTCAAAATGATGCTGAAATTGCAGCCTATACAAATACTTCAGGTGGTTTAATTCAGCCAAATGCTCGTCCTGGTGACTTCCGTTGGGTTGATACAGATGGTAATGGTTCTATTAATGATGATGACAAACAGTTCTTGGGCAGTAATATTCCAAAATATACATTTGGATTGACCTTGAATTTAGACTACAAAAATTTTGATTTTATGGCTTTTGCACAAGGAGCTGCAGGAAATCAAATTTTCCAGGGATTACGCAGATTAGATGTTGGAAATGCAAATTATCAAACTGAGGCTATGAGTCGTTGGACAGGAGAAGGAACATCAAACGATTATCCTAGACTTACTAACAATGATACTAATGGTAACTTTGGTAAGATGTCAAATTTCTACTTGGAAGATGGAGATTATGTACGTTTAAAATTAATTCAATTTGGTTATACATTACCAACGAATGTAGTTTCACAGATAGGAGCAAGCAAAGTACGTTTTTACTTAACGGGAGAGAACTTGTTCACATTTACTAAATATACTGGGTATGATCCTGAAATTGGTGGCGGTGTATTTGGAATAGATAAAGGAGTTTATCCACAGGCAAGAACATTCATGCTTGGAGTTAATCTACAATTTTAATAAAACTAAGAATTATGAAAACGATAAAATATAAATACATTTTTATTGCGATAGCAATGGTTTCTTTTGGATCCTGTTCTGAAGAGTTTGTAGATGTAGCACCAAAAGGATCATTCCTTTCCGAGAATTATTACTCAAACGAAGGACAAGCTACTGCTGCACTTGTTGGAGTTTATGATGCAATTAGAAAAAATTCAGGAGGTTTTGAAAATATGATCGCGATGATGAATGCTGGTTCCGATGATTTCTACGCCGGTGGTGGTGGATCTACAGATGGAGAAGGAATTCAAAATTTTTCAACTCACTCACTTACTTCAACAAATATACCTGGAAGTTTTTGGAATGACCATTATCAAGGAATTTTCAGAGCCAACACATTGCTTTCAAAATTGCCGGATGTTGATATGGGGGATAATTTGAAATCCCGATTTACAGGTGAGACAAAAGCTTTGCGTGCCATTTATTATTTTAACTTGGTTCGCATGTTTAAGAATGTTCCATTGCTTTTGGACCCTTTGACGACTACAAACATGTATAATGTTGAACAGGCAACTCCTGAAGCAGTTTATGCTCAAATCGAAAAAGATTTGACCGAAGCGATTCCTGCTTTGCCTTCTACCGTTCCAGCTAATACAGAATCTGGGCGTCTTACAAAAGGTGGAGCTCAGGCAATGCTTGGAAAAGTATATTTGTTTGAAGGTAAAAAAGCCGAAGCTGCAGCTGTTTTGGCTGAAGTGAATGGTACTCCGGGTGCTGCAAATCAATACGGAAACAAATTGTTGACAAAATTCAGTGATTTATGGGTTGTTTCCAATAAGTTTAATACAGAGTCACTTATCGAGGTATCTCATACAAGTGCTGGAAATTCTGATTGGGGATTCTGGGGTTCCGGTAGAGATGAAGGGAATTCTGTGAATATAATGGTAGGACCTAGAACTTATTCTAAGCCAGCAGGATCGCCAGCTCCTGATCTACCGTCAGGATGGAGTTTTAATGTTATTACACAAGATTTGTACGATGCAATAAAGTTAGACCCAAGATTTGCAGCTACTGTATTGGATCTTAAAGCTATGAAAGCTGCTGGTGAAGCAGATTATATCGGTGGTTATCAAGATACAGGGTATTTCTTAAACAAATTTGTTCCCCGTAAAGCAGATGTTCGTACAGGTGGGGGAGCTGCTGAATTGAACTACAAACAAAATTCTTATATTATTAGACTTGCGGATTCTTATTTAATGGAAGCTGAAGCATTAGGTTCAGGGGCAAGAGCGCAAGCATTGCTTGATGCCGTTAGATCAAGAGTTGGTTTGCCTTCAATTCCAGTTACACTTGCAGCCATTAAAAATGAAAGAAGAATGGAACTTGCTGGTGAAGGACAAAGATTTTTTGACTTAGTAAGATGGGGTGATGCAGCTGCTAAATTAGGAAATAGAGGTTTCAATGCTGGTGTAGATGAAATTTTCCCTATTCCAACAAGAGAACTTCAAGGAACCAAATTGAAACAAAACCCTGGCTATAATTAATAAAAGATAAAATTATGAAAAAGATAAAATTTATATTAAGCCTTGTAGCATTGATGGCTGTTGCCATAAGTTGTTCGATAGAGGGTATCAGCAATGATACATCTTTGCCAGGGGCAGGTTCTGGAAATGTTAATAAAGTATTTGATATTAGTAAAGACAATTCAGGAAAGGTAAAAATAACTCCAATTGGAGATGGTGCTACATCATTTACTGTAGAGTATGGTCATGGTACTGATGGTGCAGTTACAGTAGCACCTGGTGAAAGTACAACTCATGCTTATCCTGAAGGTGACTATACTGTAAAAATTACAGCTATTTCTATATCTGGAAGTGCAAGTGAGCAGACATTTCCGTTGAAGGTTGTTTATAGAGCTCCCGAAAACTTACAAATTACAACTGCTGATGAGATGAAAGTTAGTGCTAAAGCTGATTATGCTAGCTCATTTTTAGTATATTATGGAGATGTTGCTGGTGAGAAAGGTACTCCAATGGCTATAGGCCAAGTATTACCTGCCCATACTTATCCAGCAACTGGAGGTCCTTTTGTATTGAAAGTTGTAGCCCTAAGCGGAGGTGCTGCAAAGACTGAAGGAACCAAATCATTATTTGGAACTCCCATTGATTTTGAAACTGCAGGAGTAGATTACTTTTTTGGGACTTTTGGTGATGTGACTTTTTCTAAAGTGGCAAACCCAAATGCTACAGGTTTAAATACTAGTGCAACTGTAGGTAAATATACAAAACCAAATGGAGTGGCTTCATGGAGTGGGACTTATAGTCCATTGAATATTCCAATTAATTTTGCCTATGGTAAAAAAATTAAAGTTTTGGCATATAATCCTGACGCAGCAAATATTGGTAAAAAATTAAATGTTGAATTGGAATGGGCAGTTGGTGGAACTCCGGCAAATGGTGTTGCAGTACAAAAAACGGCATTTACCACTTCTGGTGCTTGGGAAGAACTTGTTTTTGATTATAGCGCTGTTTCAGGAATACCAGCTGGAACCAAATTTACTCAACTTGTTTTGCGATTTAATGATTCAGCCGATGGAGCTGGAGAAGTAATTTATATCGATAATGTTAGATTAACTAATTAGAAAAAATATGAAAACAAATATAAAATACATTTTAGGGCTTTTCATCGCTATGACTCTAACTTTAGTTAGTTGTAATGAGCAAGAATACAGTCTGGGAGATTTGACAGCGCCTTCAAATATTGTAATAAATGCAGAAGTTGTTGGTAAAGATGCTACCCATCCAGATGGGAATGGTTCTGGTGATGTGAAATTTACCATAACGGGTGATAAGGCTCTTTCTTATAAAATAGACTACGATGCTAATACACCTGTGGATTTGGTTTTGTTACCAAATGGAAAAACGACCAAAAAATATACCAATGTAGGGGTTCACACTTATACAGTTACTGCAGTGGTTTATGGAGTTGGCGGTACTTCATCATTAATTACAAAAGATGTTACTGTAAGAAGCGATTTTACGGCTTCTCCAGAAATAGTGAAAGCATTGACTAATGATGGTACAAAAACTTGGGTTGTTGATAAAAGTGTTCCAGGTCATCTTGGTGTTGGTCCTTGGAATGTTGGTTCTATCAGACCAGAGTGGTGGGCTGCTGGAGTTAATGAAAAGGTAGCTTCTGCAAATTGTTTCTATACGGCTACTTTTACTTTTGCTAAAGTTGCTGCTACAGGAAGTTTTCAATTAAAAGTTACAACTCCTGATGGAGCTTTTACGAAAACGGGTTCATTAACAACTCTTCCGGGTATTCCAAGTTCTGGAGCCGAAGGATGTTATAATTATCCAGGCGGTACTTCTGCATTCTCTTTTGTTCCTGCTTCAAGTGGCGCGCCTGCAGTAGGGTCAAGTGCTGATAATTCACCATCTACCCAAGTGAGTATTTTATTGGCTGGAGTAGATACTTTTATCGGATACGGTGCTGTACTAAAAGAATATGAAATCTTGGTTATTACATCCGATTATTTATATCTAAGAGTACAAGGAACTGAAACTGGAAATGCTTGGTATCTTAAACTGAAACCAGCACCTTAATTAATTTAACTAAAACCTAAGCTCAGAACTTTTTTTGAGACTGTTCTGAGCTTTGTTTTAGTATTTATTTAAAAAAAATATGAGAAATAATATATGGTTTACAGATTTAAAAAGTAAGAATTACTTATTATCGCTTGGTTTGCTCTTCACTGGTCTATCCGTTTTTTTAATGTTATTATCGTGTAGCGACAGCAATGGCGGTGGTGAAGATGTTTCAAAAGCGAAGCCTTCTGATCTTTCGGTAACAGCAACTGTTGTTGGAACAGACGCTCAAAATCCAAATGGAGACGGAAGCGGAGTCGTAAATTTTAAATTATCGGCAACAAATGCAACATCATATAAAATAGTTCTTGGTAATGGAGAAACAAAGGAAGTGACAAATGGCAGCTTTTCTTACACCTATACGACATCAGGTTCTAATACTTATGTGTTATATGTGTCTGCTTATAATGCGGGACAATTTGTTAGCAAAACACTCTCCATAACAGTTTTTGTAGGGTCAAAATTAGTATGGTCTGATGAATTTAATACAGATGGTGCACCAGATGCAACTAAATGGACTTTCCAAATTTGGGATCCTGGGAATGTTAATAATGAACTTCAATCTTATACCAATCGCCCCGAAAACACAATTGTTCAAGGAGGTCTTTTGAAAATAAAAGCCATCAGGGAAAAATATGGTAAAGGTGATTTCACTTCTGGTAGATTAGAATCAAACGGAAAATTCGATTTTACTTATGGCAAAGTGGTAATCAGAGCAAAACTCCCTACTGGAGTCGGGACTTGGCCTGCAGTCTGGATGCTGGGCAGTAATATTGGTAGTGTTGGGTGGCCTGCATGTGGAGAAATAGATATTTTAGAATCTGTTGGAAAAGAGTTGAATGTCAATCATTCATCATTGCATTCTCCTGGACGTTCAGGAAATACTCCAGATACAGGAACTATAAATGTGCCTAATGACAATACCGAATTTCATATCTATACAGCAGATTGGACAGCAAGTTATATAAAGTTTTATGTAGATGACAAGTTGTTTTACACTTTTGTAAATTCAGATAAATTCCCATTCAATAAAAACTTTTACTTAATTGTAAATTTAGCAATGGGAGGTAATTGGGGAGGTCCTGTAGATCCAAATTTTACTTCCTCTACTTTGGAGGTGGATTATATAAGAGTATACAATTAAAATATTTTGGTTAAGTTAGGTAGTTTGAGTTTGGTCTTCATTAGCGGCTTCTGTTTTTATCAAGTTGAACAGAAGCTCTGATGAAGAATTACCTGGCATTGTCTGACTAACAGAAACCAATCAAAAAAAGAATAAATGAATCTCTCCAAAAAAACAGCAATTTCTATCATTTTTGTTCTGATGGGTATTTTTTCCAACGGACAAACTTTAAAAATGATGACTTACAATATCCGACTAGATACCGAATCGGATGGAGAAAATGACTGGACACACAGGAAAGATTTTTTTAATGCACAGATTCAATTTTATGCCCCCGATATTTTTGGGGTTCAAGAAGCAAAACCCAATCAAATATTGGATATTGCGACAGCACTTCCTCAATACAGTTATGTTGGCATAGGAAGAGACGGAATAGGAAAAGGAGAGTCATCGAATGTTTTTTATTCCAAAGAAAAATTTAAGGTAATGGAATCCAATACCTTTTGGTTATCATCAACACCTGATACTGTTTCAAAAGGATGGGATGCCGCCTACAACAGAGTTTGCACCTATGCGCTTTTGAAGAATAAGCAAAGCAAAAAATTGATTTGGGTTTTTAATACCCATTTGGATCATGTTGGTGAAGAAGCAAGAACCAAAGGATTGGAACTGATACTTTCAAGAATTGAAAAATTAAATACCAATAAATATCCTGTTATTTTGATGGGTGATTTTAATTCAGAACCAGAGACTGACCGGATAATTGCGTTGAAAAATAAAATGAATGACGCCAGAACGATTTCGAAAGAAAAACCTTTTGGCCCCTATGGAACTTTTAACAATTTTAAATATAATGAGGCATCAACACATTTGATTGATTACATTTTTTTATCAAAAGGCAACTCCGTTACAGTTAATAAATATGCTGTTTTATCAGATGCCAAAGATTTGAAATACCCATCGGATCATTTTCCTGTTTTTATCGAAATTAATTACAAATAGATAATGAAAAAAATACATCAATTAACAAAGCTGTTTTTCTTAATCGCTTTATCATCCATACACATCAGTTGTTCCTCTTCCAATGAAGGGGGTGATTCACCAACTCCGACGCCAACTCCAACACCAACTCCGGTAGTAAAAAACGAAGTTGATTTTTGGTTGACCAAAGGAAATCAAACATCGCTTTTGCAAAAGCAAACAGGTATTCTGGCTTTTGGAACCGGAGTGAACATTTATCCAAGTATAGAAGTTAATGAAGCTCAAACGTATCAAACCGTTGATGGTTTTGGATTTACATTGACTGGCGGAAGTGCACAAGTGATTAATCAATTGGCTGCCCAGAAAAAGAAAGATTTATTGCAAGAATTGTTTGGTTCTGGAGATACTTCAGTTGGGTTAAGTTACCTAAGAATTAGTATTGGAGCGTCTGATTTAAATGCTACTCCATTTACCTATGATGATATGCCTACTGGACAAACAGATGTTAATTTAACCAACTTCAGCTTGACTCCTGATATGGGTGATGTTATTCCATTATTGAAAGAAATTTTGGCAATTAATCCTAATATTAAAATTATGGGTTCGCCTTGGTCTGCACCAGTTTGGATGAAAGACAACAATAATTTTATGGGAGGAAGTTTGCAACCTCAATATTATGAAGCCTATGCACAATATTTTGTAAAATATATTCAAAAAATGAAAGATGAGGGAATTGTGATAGATGCAATTACTCCTCAAAACGAACCTTTACACGGGGGTAATAATCCGAGTATGGTGATGACAGCCTTGCAACAAGCAGATTTTATAAAAAATAATTTGGGACCTGCATTTAAAACAGCTAATATTGCCACAAAGATCATCACCTACGATCATAATTGTGATAATCCCCAATATCCAATTACGATCCTAAAAGATGCTGCAGCTTACCCTTTTGTAACCGGTTCTGCTTTTCATTTGTATGGTGGAGATATTAGTGCGCTTTCTACGGTTCATAATGCTTACCCTGATAAAGATGTTTATTTTACGGAGCAATACACGTCATCTACTGGATCATTTGATGGTGATTTAAGATGGCAAGTGAAAAATGTAATTATAGGTTCAATGCGTAACTGGAGTAAAAATGCCTTGCAATGGAATCTTGCCAATGATGGTTCTTTTGGGCCACATACTGACGGTGGATGTACTGTTTGCAAAGGAGCAGTAACAGTAAGTGGCACTGAATCAGTGGTGCGTAACGTTGGTTATTATATAGCGGCACATGCGTCAAAATTTATTCCGGCAGGTTCGGTTAGGATTTCAAGTAATATAATCGGAAATTTACATAACGTTGCTTTCAAAACTCCGGCAGGAAAGAAAGTTTTATTAGTTGTAAATGATGGCGATGCTGCGGCATTATTTAATATTAAATGCAAAGGAAAATGGATTACTACGTCTCTGGAAGCTGGAGCAGTAGGGACCTATACTTGGTAACGTTACCACCAAAAAATAAGAAACCACCACACTATAGATTATGAAAAAAATAACCACCACAGCATTAGTACTCGCCAGTTTTTTTGTTTTTGCACAGCAAAAAAGCAAATCACAAGCACATTCTTTTTCAACAAAAGGAAAAACAGTCGCAGTGTATACTACTGCAGAAAGTACTAATTTGAGATTGTCAAAAACAGATAATCTTACGTTTTCAGAATTGGCACAACCTAATGAAAGACAAATTTGCGTTTTTGTAAATCCAGATAAAACATTCCAGTCTTTTATGGGAATTGGCGGAGCGATAACGGATGCAAGTGCCGAAGTTTTTGCCAAATTATCCAATGATAAACAGCAAGAATTACTGGATGCTTATTATAACACAGAAAAAGGAATTGGCTACAATTTGATACGTACTACTATTCATAGTTCCGATTTTAGTTCAGCGAGTTATACCTATATTGATGAAGGAGATACTGCATTGAAAACATTTTCTATTGAGCACGATAGAAAATATAGAATTCCGTTGATTAAAAAAGCAATTGCTGCTGCAGGCGGAAAAATGACGGTGTATGCAACTCCTTGGAGTCCTCCAGCTTTTATGAAAAGTAATAAAGACATGTTGAAAGGCGGTACATTATTGCCAGAGTTTTTTCAGACTTGGGCTACGTATTATACCAAGTTTGTAAAGGCGTATGAGAAAGAAGGAATTCCAATTTGGGGAATCAGTGCAGAGAACGAACCAATGGCGGTGCAAACCTGGGAATCTTGTGTATATACAGCTGAAGCAGAAAGAGATTTTGTAAAAAATTATCTTGGACCAACTATGAAAAAAGAAGGTTTGGGCGATAAAAAAATTATTGCCTGGGATCACAATCGTGATTTAATGGTTCAAAGAGCCAATATTATTTTCTCTGATCCCGAAGCATCAAAATATATTTGGGGAATGGGATTCCATTGGTATGAAACTTGGGCAGGTGGTGATCCAATGTTTGAGAATGTAGCGAGAGTTCATGAAGCGTACCCTGATAAAAATTTAATGTTTACGGAGGGTTGTGTAGAAAAATTCGACTCTAAAAATTACCAATTGTGGGCGAATGGAGAACGTTATGGTACTTCTATGATTCATGATTTTAATAACGGAACTGTGGGTTGGACAGATTGGAATATTCTTTTGGATGAAAATGGTGGACCTAATCACGTGGGTAACTTTTGTTTTGCTCCGGTTCATGCAGATACTAAAACAGGAGAGTTAATTTATACTCCATCGTATTATTATATTGGACATTTTTCAAAATTTATTAAGCCTGAAGCCAAAAGAGTAAGTACTGCCGTAAGCAGAAGCAGCTTGTTGAGTACTTCATTTTTGAATAAAGATGGAAAAATGATAACTGTTGTTATGAACCAAAGTGAAGCTAGTGTAAATTATAATTTGTGTGTAGGAACTCAAGCTACCCAAATTACTATTTTGCCAAATTCTATTCAGACTTTGGTGTATTAATCAGATAAAAAAAACTTATTTAATTGCGGGTCAACCTGCTTTCGGATAATACTATTGGATTAAACTTTTTTTTCTCGCAAAGGCGCAAAGACGCAAAGAAAACAGTTTTAAACTTTGCGTCTTTGCGCCTTTACGAGAACCAGATTTAGAAAAAGTTTGAAGAAAGACTCTTTACACTATTCAAATTTTATAAATATTATGATGAAAAAAATAATAATTGTATTTTCTCTTATGTGCTTTGCCATGGCTTCTTTTGGACAGGGTTTTTTGCACAGAGATGGACAAAAAATTGTGGATGGAAACGGTAAAAATATCGTTTTGCGCGGTTTGGGTGTTGGAGGCTGGATGGTTCAGGAAGGCTACATGATTCAAACAGGTGCTTTTGCCGGTCCTCAATATAAAATCAAACAAAAAATTACGGATTTAATAGGTGAGAAAGGTACCGAAAAATTCTATAAAGCATACAAAGCAAACGGAATAACAAAGAGAGATATTGACTCTTTGGCGGCTTGGGGATTTAATTCCATCCGATTGCCGATGCATTACAATTTATACACTCCAGCGATTGAAACCGAAAAAGACGGGCAAATTACTTGGCTTGAAGAAGGTTTTAGAATGACCGATGATTTATTAAGCTGGTGTGCGGCCAATAAAATCTATTTAATTCTTGACTTGCATGCAACTCCTGGGGGACAAGGGAAAGATGCTGCAATATCCGACTACGATGATTCAAAACCATCGCTTTGGGAGAGTGCTGCAAATCAGGACAAAATGGTGGCACTTTGGGAAAAATTGGCGCAACGTTATAAAGACAGTCCATGGATTGGGGGCTATGATATTATTAATGAACCCAATTGGAATTTTACGGGAACGAATCAAAATGGCTGCGACGAAACCTCAAACGCTCCTTTAAAAGCTTTGCAGGTTAGACTTACAAATGCGATAAGAGCCATTGACCCTCATCACATGATTATCATTGAGGGGAATTGTTGGGGGAATAATTACAATGGTATGTTCCCGCTTTGGGATGATAATATGACTTTGAGTTTCCATAAATACTGGAATCAAAATGATGTAGCTTCAATTCAAACAATGCTGAATTACAGAACGCAATATAATGTGCCAATTTGGTTGGGCGAAAGCGGCGAGAACTCTAATGTATGGTTTAAGGAAAACATTATGTTGATGGAATCCAATAATATTGGTTGGGCTTTTTGGCCAATGAAAAAGATTGAGAATTTAGCTGGTGTTACTTCGGTTACAAAAGCGCCAGATTATGATAAATTATTGGATTATTGGAAGAATGGGGGCGAAAAACCCAATTCGGATTTTGCCAAAAAAGTATTGATGCAAACTGCCGAGAACTATAAAATGGAGCACTTAACAATCAGATATGATGTGATTGATGCGATGTTTAGACAAGTACAAACCAACGATACCAAAAAGTATAAAAACCATGTGGCTCCAGGAAAAGTGTTTGCAACAGAATTTGATTTGGGACAAAATGGTTTTGCTTATTCCGATAAGGATGTGGCGAATTATGATGGAACTAAATTCACCCAATGGAATAAAGGGGGCAAAATGAGAAACGATGGTGTTGATATCGTAGCCTGTACGGATAAAATAACCAACGGTTTTCAAGTCTCCTTTATTGAAGAGGGCGAATGGTTGCAATTTACAGTTGATGTGAAAAAACAAAGCATTTTTGATGTTGCTATTCGCTATTCTAGTGAAAAAGCAGGTGGAAAATTGTTTTTGGAACAAGATGGAAAGAAAATTTCGGAAATAACGGAGCTTCCGGTTACCGGTGGAGAAACAGTTTGGAAAACAATCGCGCTTAAAAATGTTGCTCTTAAACAAGGAATCAATAAAATTCGCGTTCACTTTGAAGGAGGGAATTTCAACCTTAATTTTTTGGAATTTAAAAATGCTAAATAAAAGAATTTGCTTCAAAACATTAAATTTAAAATAAAAAAAACGCTGAGAAAGCTTACCATATAAGAAATATAAGAGCATTTAAGTCTTTGCTTTTTGCCTCCCAACTTATATGACCTTATATTTCTTATATGGTTAAAATTAAATATTTGTTGAAACACAATTTGAATATAAAATTTTAAAAATGAAAAAAACAATAACACTGGCATTCGTATTCGTATCGGTTTTTGCCTTTTCACAGCAACAAATGATAGACCAGAAAGTCGATGCTTTGCTTAAGCAAATGACACTTGAAGAGAAGATAGGACAGCTCAACCAATATACGGGCGATAATTCCGCCACGGGACCAATCACCATTAATTCCAACAAGCAAAGCGAAATCAAAAAAGGATTGATTGGTTCGATGTTGAATATTATGGGTACCAAATACACGCGACAGTACCAAGATTTGGCAATGCAGTCCCGATTGAAAATTCCGTTGCTGTTTGGTCTGGATGTGATTCATGGATACAAAACTACTTTCCCTATTCCGTTGGCCGAAGCGGCAAGTTGGGATTTAACAGCGATAGAACTTTCGGCTAGAGTTGCGGCGACCGAAGCTGCTGCCTGTGGAATTCACTGGACATTCGCACCGATGGTTGATATTTCTCGTGATCCGCGTTGGGGAAGAGTGATGGAAGGCGCAGGGGAAGATACCTATCTGGGTTCCAAAATTGCCTATGCGAGAGTGAAAGGATTTCAAGGAAACTTGGGCGATGTGAATTCGGTTATGGCGTGTGTTAAACATTTTGCGGCTTATGGAGCTGCTGTTGGTGGACGAGACTACAACTCGGTTGACATGAGTAACAGAATGCTTTGGGAAACTTATTTGCCTCCTTTCAAAGCGGCTTTGGATGCAGGTGCTGCCACTTTTATGAATTCGTTTAACGACCTGAACGGAATACCGGCGAGTGCTAATAATTATTTGCTAAGAGATATCTTGAAAGGAAAATGGAATTTTCAAGGTTTTGTAGTTTCCGATTGGGGTTCGATAGGCGAAATGGTAAATCACGGTTATGTAAAAGACAATAAAGAAGCCGCTCTTGCATCGATAACTGCAGGAAGCGATATGGATATGGAGAGCAATGCGTATCGATATAATTTGGAACAACTGGTTAAAGAAAATAAAGTTCCTGTTGCCTTAATAGATGACGCCGTAAAAAGAATCTTGCGCAAAAAATTTGAATTGGGTTTGTTTGATGATCCATATAAATTTTGCAATCCAGAAAGAGAGCAAAAGGAATTGAATAATCCAGAACATACCAAGGCGGCTAGAGAAATGGCAGCTAAAAGTATTGTACTGCTGAAAAATGAAAGAGACGTTTTACCACTTTCCAAAGGATTAAAAACAATTGCTTTTATCGGGCCAATGGTGAAGCCGAAAAGAGACAATCACGGGTTTTGGGCTGTTGATGTAAAAGGTATTGATTCGACTTATATTGTTTCCCAATGGGAAGGTTTGGAGAATAAAGTAGGCAAAAGAACCAAAATTTTGTATGCCAAAGGATGTGGTGTTGAAGATAAAAGCAAGGAAGGTTTTGCAGATGCTTTGAAGGTTGCAAACCAAGCTGAGGTTATTATTTTGAGTATTGGAGAAAACTTCAATAAAAGCGGTGAAGCCAAGAGTAAAAGCAACCTGCACTTACCAGGTGTTCAAGAAGATTTAATCAAAGAACTTCAAAAAACTGGGAAGCCAATTGTAATTTTAATTAATGCGGGAAGACCTCTTGTTATTGATTGGATCGCCGATAATATGCCAACCATTGTCTATACTTGGTGGTTGGGTTCAGAAGCTGGAAATGCTATTGCCGATGTGCTTTTTGGAGATTACAATCCATCTGGAAAATTACCGATGTCATTTCCTAGAAACGAAGGACAAATTCCAATTTACTACAATCATTTCAATACTGGAAGACCTTCTGTCAATGAAGATAAAATTTACAAATCGGCTTACATCGATTTACCAACAACTCCGAAATTCCCATTTGGATACGGATTGAGTTATACGACTTTTGAATATTCGGATTTGAAATTGTCTCAAAAAACAATGAAAAACAATGAGTCAATTACAGTTTCGGTAAACATAAAAAATACTGGAAGCGTGAAAGGTGAAGAAGTAGTTCAATTGTATTTGAGAGACAAAGTGGGTTCTGTAGTACGTCCGATAATTGAGTTGAAAGATTTTCAGAAAATAACATTGAATAGAGGGGAAACCAAAACCATTCAGTTTACTATTGACAACCAAAAATTGTCTTTTTACAACAATGCATTAGAATTCGGTTCAGAGCCCGGTGATTTCGATTTAATGATTGGTTCGTCTTCAGCAGATATCCGTTTGAGAGATAGTTTTGAATTGGTGAAGTAATTTAAGATGAAATATATTCTACTGTTTCTTCTCATGCCCTGTATGCTTTTGGCACAAGCCAAAAATGATACAATAAGAGTATTTTATTTAGGTGGTCAGTCGAATATGCAAGGGTATGGGTATGTAAAAGAGCTTCCCGATTCTTTGAATAAAAAAAATAAAAATGTTTTTATTTACCAAGGAAATCCTGTTGGCGATAATGATAAAAATGGAGGATTAGGAAAATGGGAGGTACTTCAGCCCGGGAACGGAACTGGATTTGCATCTGATGGAAAGAGCAATATACTTTCGGATCGATTTGGTGTGGAGCTTTCGTTTGCTAAAAAACTGCAAGAATTATATCCAAACCAAAAACTGGCCATAATAAAATATGCCAGAAATGGGTCTTCGATTGATAGTGCCGGAACTGCATATTTTGGTGCTTGGGAACCTGATTTTAGAGGAGGAAAAGGAATGAATCAATACGATTATTTTCTAAAAACAGTCAATAATGCAATGGCTGTTCAGGACATAAACGGTGATGGAGTTGAAGATGTTTTGATTCCAAGTGGTATTATTTGGATGCAAGGAGAAAGCGATTCGGATAAAACAGAACAAGTTGCCAACCAATATTATGCGAATTTAAAAAGGTTGATGGAACTCATGCGAGCCACTTTTAGAAATAATGATTTACCTATTGTAATTGGGAAAATATCGGATTCAGGTGATGATGTCGATGGAAAAATTTGGCGTTTTGGCGAATTGGTGCAATATGGACAAGAAAAATTTGCTGCAACCGAATCCAACACTGCCATTGTACGAACGACAAATAGTTATAAATATACAGACAAATACCATTATAAAAGCGATGGATATATTGATTTGGGAAAAGAATTTGCAAAAGCAGTTTTCCTTCTGAATAATAAGAATACGAAAAAGACCAAAGTTGAGTCTTTGAATTAAAAAATTGTAAAAGACATGATTAATTGTCTTTTACGATAACATTGGAATTTGTTTTCCTATAAATCCGTTTGAGAGACAGTTTTGAATTAGTAAAATAGCGCGACTTTCTTAAACACAAAAGCGATACGATTCGAAAGAATTGTATCGCTTTTTTTGTAAAATTACGCTTGGCATTTATAAAAAGACCAATATTTTTATCTTCTTTCGAAGGTAGTATCGGGGAGATAATGTGGTATTTATAAAGGCTTTTGAAATGGTTTTTGTGTTATTTATTCTTTTACGATAACTTTATATTGTGAGGGAAGTGGAATAATAGGTTTCGTTCAACACGGATTTCATTGTTCGTCCAGCATATATAACCTTTTCTGTTATGGGCTGTGGTTCTTGTGGTTTTGTTATTACAATTCAAAAGTAACGGTTGAATTTCCCGAGCCCAATGCAGATTCTAAACCTGTTACATCATCTACCTTTCCTAATTTTGTGTAGCTGTATGATGTCGAAAAGGTTTTGTAAAACAACACCAATGTTTTTGAGCCGTACAACATTAAGTCACCATTATTTATAGTTCCGGGATTGGAAGCATCTGTTGGAATACTGTTTAGCAAATCATAATATTTTTCATTTCCATTCAATTCAATCATATTAATTGTCAGCGGAAACATTTTCTTAAAAGCTTTTGCTGAATTATTATCCAATAGTGTAGCTGTAAATGTTTGAGAATTGACTGTTATTTTAATTTTACCATTTGTCATTGCGTTGTTATTTTCCGTGTTGATATTGTCGTCGTCTTTATTACAAGACGAAGCACTACTTATGGTAATTGATAAAAAAGTCAATAGCATTAAAAATGAATGTTTCATAAACCTGCTTTTATTTCAAATGTTCTTTAAAAAAAGCATCTAATTTATCGAAAGGAATAACATCCACTTTATCATATAAATCTACGTGAACAGCATTAGGTATAATTAGTAACTCTTTAGGTTCATTCGCCATTTTAAAAGCATCTTCGCTAAAATATCTTGAGTGTGCATTTTCACCGGCTATCAAAAGTATTGGTCGCGGAGATATTTCTTTGATATAGGTTAAAATAGGCATATTCATAAAGGATATTGGATTTGTCACCAACCAAGCTCCGTTTGAGTTCACGGAGTTAGTATGAAAACCACGTGACGTTCTGTAATAATCAAAATATTCTTTTACAAATTGAGGTTCGTCGCCTTTCAAACTTTCGGGTAAATTACGTGAGCCATTTGCCGGTTTTCCGTTTTCGGCATCTTTCCAACGTTGTTGTCCTAATTGTTCTAATAGTTGCGAGCGTTGCTCTAAAGTTGTCGCATCGTAATAGCCTTTAGACATTACTCTTGTCATATCGTACATACTTGTTGTAGCTACTGCTTTTACTCGTTTGTCAATAGCGGTGGCGTTTAAAGCAAATCCTGCAAAACCACAAATTCCGATGATACCAATTTTATTTCTGTCCACATTTTTTTGTAAACCTAAAAAATCTACTGCAGCACTAAAATCTTCGGTATTAATGTCAGGTGATGCAACGTTTCGTGGTTCGCCACTGCTTTCGCCTGTATAAGACGCGTCGAAAGCCAAAGCTATAAAACCACGTTCTGACATTTGGTTAGCGTATAATCCTGACGATTGCTGTTTCACTGCTCCAAAAGGTCCACTGATGGCCAATGCTGATAATTTTTCGGTTCCTGTATTTTTTGGAAGATATAAATCTCCCGAAAGTGTGATACCGTAGCGGTTTTTGAATGATATTTTTTGGCGGGTTACTTTATTACTTAATTCGAATGTATAATGTTCTTTTGAGGTATTCATTTTTTCTGAATTTGAATTTTTTTGAGCAAACGCCTGCGTGAACAAAAGTATTGCTGCGATTGATACTATTTTTATGTTTTTCATTTTAATCTTTAATGATTATAGTTTCAACAATGGTTGCTAAAATAGCAAGTTGACCATCGGTAATTCCTGTATTTTTGCCCATCTCGATGTGATATTTCAATTGTGATTCTAATCCTTTCATTGAGGATAAAGCTGAGATAGTGATGAGTTCTCTTTGCTGATAACTGAGTACATCACTTGCAAAAATGTCGGCGAATAAATGTTCTTTTAAAAATCCATCAATTCTTGGTGCAAATTCTCCAAATCCCGGAGCAGGCTTGGTCTGTGGCGTTTTGCTTATTGTTTCCAGGACTTTTCTTCCCTGTTCGTATTTGTCCTGAGGATGATTTTCGGTGATGATTTTTTTGCCCTCGATGTCCTTTATTCCTTTAGCTTTTCGTTCTTCTACAACCGTTTTAAAAGTATTGATTGCATTCAAACTTCGCGGGAAACCACAATAAGCATAAAGTTGTACGAGCTCTTCTTTTATTTCATTGATGGTTAATCCATTTTCTAATCCTTTGTTCAATTGGATTTTAAGGTCTTCTAGATTTCCTACTGCCGTTAATGATGAAATTTTTACTAAACTCTGTTGTTTAGCATCTAATATGTCTTTATTTTGAGCGTCCATAATTGTTGCGTTTAAAATGAATACAAAAAAGAGTGCTATATATTTAAACTTTTTCGTTTTTATTTATTTTATAATTTATTGATTAGCTTCACTGTACGATTCATTCGTTACAGGTTCCAACCAGATGTTTTCATTGGTTTTCGGGTTGCAAGCGATAACGAGATGAGAAAACCAGCTTTTTGCTGTTGCGCCATGCCAATGCTCGATGTCAGATGCAATTTCTACGATATCTCCGGATTTCAGATGTCTTGCAGGTTTTCCTCTTTCCTGATATAATCCTTCGCCACCTACCACAATTAAAATTTGTCCGCCAGTGTGTTTGTGCCAGTTATTTCTGCAACCAGGCTCAAAGGTTACATTTAAAAGAGGAACATTCAGATCCTTGTTCGTGGTAAGTGTTGCCATATAAGATTTACCTATGAAATATTGTGCGTATCCAATGTTTTCTTCGCCTGTAGGGAAATCACTTATTCTTGGAATTTCTGTATTCATTTTTTCTTTGTTTTGATTGCACGAAATCATTGTCAATGACAGGATGAGTGCAAGAGTTATTGTTATATTTTTATTTTAACTTGTTTTTAAAAATTTTGCAGGAATACCACCTACAACCGTGTTGTCAGGCACATCTTTTGAAACGACCGAACCCGATGCTACAATAGCATTTTCGCCAATTGTAACACCTTGCAAAATGGTTGCATTTGCACCAATCCATGCATTTTTTTTGATGTGAATTGGTTTTGGAATTAAAGAATGTCGGTCTTCGATTGCCGTTGGATGCCCTTCCGTTAATAGACTTACTTTCGGTGCTATCAATACGTTGTCTTCTATCGTAATTCCACCTAAGTCCAGAAAAACACAATCAAAGTTGATGAAAACGTTTTTGCCAATTTTGGTGTGTTTTCCGTAATTGATGTGCAATGGAGTAAATACGGTTACGCTTTCATCAATTTCAGAGTCAGTAATTTGGCATAATAAACTTCTGATTTCAGCAGGATTTGACGAATTATTCATCTGAACCAATAATTTCTTTGTAGCAAAAGAAGCTTCACGCATTTTATAGGCGTCTTTATCGGTTGGCGAAATGATTTCTCCGTTTTTTAATCGCTCGAATATCGTTTTTGTTTGCATTGTCTATTAAGATTTACAATGCAAAGTTAAAGACAAAGCCTCGCAGTAACTTTACTGCGAGGCTCAAAGAATCTTTCTGAGAAGCTCAATATTAAATTTCTGTTGGTGAAATTCCATATTGCTTTTTAAATGCGGTTGAAAAATGAGAAGGATTTTTAAAGCCAACTTCCATATAAACATCTTGTACTTTTTTGCTTTCTTCTTTTAGTTTTATGTACGCCATTTCCAAGCGTTTTTTTATCAGCCATTTTTGAGGTGTGAGGCTGCTAATTTTCTTAAAATCTCTTTTGAAAGTCGCCAAACTTCGCCCTGTAAAAGAAGCAATTTGCTCCATTGAAAGTTCTTCCATATAGTTGCCGTTAAGGAATTCCAAAAGGTCAATTTTCCAAGGTTCAGCAAAGTCAAAAAGTATTGGATAGAGTTGTTCGTCGCTGTTTAGTAAAGCATAAATTCCTTCCAATAATTTCAAATTTGTAACACCTTCAATTGGTTGTATATTGCTGTCAAAATAAGGGGTAAGCGATTGAAATAAACTTTCTATTGCAGGACTTCGATCTAACTTGAAAACCGTTTTGTCAGAAGTTTTTACAGCTTTCGGAATTTCAGATTTGTTCATTTTGCTATAAAAATCCCGTAAAACATTACGTTTGAAAGTCAACGAAATGCCTTTGTACAAATCTTCGCCTTTGCTGTTTTTGTACATTTTCAAACGGTGGTCTCTTCGAATAAAAGCACAATCGCCCGCTTGTAATTTTATCTTTTTGTTTCTGTCTTCAATAACTTGTTCGCCCGAATACAGATACACCAAAACGTGTTCAGGCGTTGAGTGAATACACTTTTCGCTGTAATCCGCAAAGCACGAAAGAAATATTCCTGAATAGCTTAACGTTTTTAATTTGTCGTCTTGTAGTACTTCCATTATTTCAGTTATTACTTTATGAACGTACAAAAGTAAAGTTTTTATAGCTGAATTACTTTGCTGTAAGGTTCATTTTGTCTTTCTGTAAAGCTCAATACAATTATAGACCAGTTGGTTAGCTGTGGCGTTTTAGGACAGCCTATTTTTTTTAAATATACTATTTTCCTTTCCGCACACTTTTGTGAATGCATTTAAAATTCTAGTATACTGAGAGTAATTCGCGATACGATTCGAAAAAATCGTATCCCTTTTTTTGTAAAAAATTACCATTGGCGTTTATAAAAAGTTCGATATTTTTTTCTTCTTTCGAAGGTAGTATCGGGGAGATAATGTGGTATTTATAAAGAACTTTTTTGCCAATGGTAGTATATAATTATTTGACTGTAATGAATGCAGATTTATAGGTTAGCATTTTCTGTTTTAACCAAAGGCGTACTGGTTCATCATATAATTTTAAACAAGTATAAGCAAGAAGAATAGCCCCTATTAGTGTCAATAAAGCAAAAGGTAATGCTTCTTGAAAGGAAGGTTTGTTGCCTACAGCCCAACCCGTATAAATATAGATAAGCGGATAGTGTGTTATGTAAATAGGATAGGATATATCACCTAGAAATTTACAGATTTTAGTGGAGTACTTGCCAGTTACTTCACCACTTGCTCCTATGAATACAATTAATGGAAAAATGATAATGATGCTCAAAGAATCATATAAACCATTGATCCATAAATGTTCGCTTCCACCAATTCTGGGCATTGCCAGAACAATAACAGTTAACAAACTAGCCCAAAAGAATCCGTTATTGATAGAAGTTAGTTTTACCATTCGGTGCAATAATAATCCACCAAAGAAAGGAAACAGCAAACGTGAAAAACCAATGTGAAGTTGAGTCGGTTCAAGCGACCAACCACCAATCACGTCTCCGTTTGGACTTGTTACCGCTAGATGAATTAAAAGGCAACCTGACAAAAATACCAATATAGCAAGTGCTGTATTCGAAAACTTTCTTATGAATAATGCGTAAAGAATATTGCCGATATACTCAAAGAACAAAGACCAACCAGGTCCATTAAGCGGATGCATTTCTTGCCAGCCTCTTATGTCCAGAGTTGAGGTTACAGGAATCAACGTAAATCCGATAATCATAACTCCAAGCATTTTCCATACCGGTACTTCATGGATTGTTGGCCACAACACCGAATCCTGAAAATAAAAACAAATGGCTCCAATAATCATTCCCATAACCACCATCGGCTGTAGTCTGACAAGGCGGATTTTAAAAAAATCAGTGACGCTCATTTTGCTCCAGCGATCATCATAAGCATAGCTGATAACAAATCCAGAAAGCAAGAAGAAAAAGTCAACGGCAAGATATCCGTGGTTTATAATTTGATCCAGATGACTGGTCGCATGAGCTTCAAAAATATGAAAAGCAACCACCATGATTGCCGCAACACCGCGTAAACCATCCAATATTGGATAATGTTTTTTTGAAATTAATGAAGTAGTTTTTTCCATACCTAAATAGATTTTTTTTTAAAATGAGGCTGCCCGACAGAGACAGCCTCAAACATTAACAACTATTAATAATCAAATATACAGGTTCTTTTTTTAATTGGTATTGGCACTTTTTAAAATAGCTTGCAAGTTTTCTTCTGTGAATTTTCCTCCGGAAAGCAACATAAATTTGTTGATTGGCATATCGGCCAGCATCGCTTGTAAAAAGGCTTCTGCTTTTTTCTCATCTTCCGTTACAGCCTTTTTATTGTTACCGGTAAAACCTTTGGTAAGCTGTTCGTATATCACCGCACTATTAGGAGCGTTTTTAAATTCTTTGAACAAAGAGTTACGGGTGAAAACTATTTTGTTAGTTTTAGTCGATTGAATATCGATAGTTTGTTGCAAAGGCAAGTCTCTTGAAGAAGCTCCTACACGAATATCAAATTTCCCTGATTTTATTACCCAATCGTGTGCAATTGTGCTGTAATAAGCAAAATCACGAGATGTTAAGTGAAAGCTAACTGTTTTTTCTTCACCTGGATTCAGTGCTATTTTTTCAAAATGTTTCAATTCATTTTCTGGTCGGGAAGTTTCGGTTGCTTGTTCGTGCACATATAATTCTACTACTTCTTTACCGGCCACTTTGCCTGTGTTTTTAACTTTCAATGAAATGATAATGTCATCTGTATCTCTTGCACTGGCAGTATTGGTTTGAATATCAGAATAACTGAAAGTTGTATAACTCAATCCGTATCCGAAAGGGAAATTTGGCTCGATTTTCTTTTTGTCATAATAACGGTATCCAATGTATATTCCTTCTCCGTAATTGGCATTGCCATCTCTTGAAGGGAAATCAATTGCAGTAGGGCTATCTTCCAAACGCATCGGGAAGGTTTCAGATAATTTTCCAGAAGGGTTTACTTTTCCAGTCAGCACATCAGCTATAGCTCCACCACCGGCTTGACCACCCAAATAAGCTTCTACAATTCCCGAAACATCCTTTTTCCAAGGCATAGAAACTGCCGCACCATTCATTAAAACAACCACTACATTTTTATTGACTTTGGCAACTGCTTCAATCAATTTATTGTGGCCTTCGGGCATATCCATATTTGCTCTGTCATATCCTTCAGATTCATAAACATCTGGTAAACCTGCAAAAACCAAAACGGTTTCGGCATCTTTTGCATTTTGTACTGCTTCGGCGATCAAAGTTTCATTCGTTGCTCCATCAGAAGTATATCCAGCTGAGTATGTTAATGAAGTTCCTTTGGACAGTTTTTGCAATTCGTCGAAAGCATTTTCTACTTGTGTTGGTTTCACTTGAGAACTTCCTGCGCCTTGGTAACGAGGTGTTTTTGCAAAGGCACCAATAATTGCAATTTTCTTTGTTGAAGCTGATAACGGTAAAATAGCGTTGTCATTTTTTAATAAAACAATACATTCTCCGCTTACTTGTCTAGCCAACGCATTGTGTTTTGGCTTGTCCACAACGATTCCGGACTGGTGGCTGTCTTTTGCTTTAAGCGTTACGGCAAGAGTTTCAATTACGATTTCGTCTAATGTGGCTTCCGCCAAAGAACCGTTTTTTACAGCTTCAATGATTTTTTTGTTGTTAAAACCACCACTTGAAGGCATTTCCAAATTTAGACCTGCTTGAACTCCTAGCGGTCTGTCATTTACAGCTCCCCAATCGGAAACAACAAATCCTTTGAAACCCCATTTTTCTTTTAAAACATCATCCAATAAATATTTATTTTCCGAGGCATAAACTCCATTCAGTTTGTTATACGAACACATTACCGTCCAAGGTTGCGCTTCTTTTACTGCCATTTCAAAAGCGGGAAAGTAGATTTCGTTCAAGGTACGTTCATCAACATTAGAGCTATTGGACATTCTTTCAAACTCTTGATTGTTTGCAGCAAAATGTTTCATCGAAGTTCCTACACCTTGACTTTGTACTCCGTTTATAAATGCCGTAGCAATTCTACCAGCCAAAATTGGATCTTCCGAAAAGTATTCAAAATTACGACCACCCAATGGAGATCTTTTCATATTTACCCCAGGTCCTAATAGAATCTGAACATCATTGGCTTGAGATTCTATGGCCAAAGCTTCTCCCATTTTTTGTGCTAAAGCGGTATTCCAAGAGGAAGCCAAAGCAGAGGCAGTAGGAAAACAAGTCGCTGGAACACTATTGGTAAAATCGAAACCAACAGCCTTACGCAAACCGTGAGGACCATCTGTCATAAATATAGAAGGAATTCCCAATCTTGGGATTGCTTGTGTGGACCAAGCCGTTTCACCAGAACATAAAGATGCTTTTTCTTCCAGTGTCATTTGTGAAACCAGTTTTTTGGCTTTTTCTCTATAATCGATGGTTTGGGCGAATGCTGTCACAGAAATAAAAATTCCCATAATGAGCAAAAAAATATTTTTCATAATTATAAGTGGTTGGTTTTTAATAAAATGCTATGTGTTAATATGACGCAATGTACATTTAATTTTAATACAAAAAACATTTTTATAAAAAAAAGTGGGTTTGAATATTGATTTGCATGAAATCATCAGTATTTTTAGATGATTTTTTATAAGTTACAGAAATTCTTAAAACTATATACTAGTGTTTTCTGCTTTAGCTTATAAAAAATGTTTAGCCACAGATTAAATGGATTATCACTGATTAATCTGTGTGAATCTTTTTAATCTGTGGCAAATTAAAAAGCTCGAACCTTAGGTTATTAAGACATAACGGTTTGTTTTTAGTGAAATCCACTTTTAAAATCCATAACAATTTTGAAGCATTTTTTGCTATCAAAATAAGTTTCAATGGTATAGATTTATTTAGTTTATTTGCTGTATCAAAAATGAACTAAATTGCAAAACTATAATTTAGAAGAATAACGATACTACAAAGTCATGTTAAAAACACATCTGAAAAACAGTAAAGAGTATCAGCCCGGATTGTCTATCGATTGTGTAATCTTTGGTTTTGATGACAATCAACTCAAGGTTTTGTTGATCAAAACAGGATATGATGACAGTTGGTCTTTGCCCGGCGGATTCGTTTCGATTGATGAAGATATTGATACAGCGGCTGTTAGTATTTTGCAGTCAAGGACAGGTCTTAAAGGTATTTTTCTGAGACAATTTGCCACTTTTGGTAAGGTCAAGAGAAATCAGGACCATTTTAGCAGTGATGCTTTAGCCTATTTTGGAATTCCCCTTGAGGAGGAAAAATGGTATAAAAGTAGGTTTGTGACCATAGGTTATTATGCGTTAGTCAATTTTTTAAAAGCAATTCCACAGACTGATAATTCTGGCGAAATGGTCGAATGGGTTGATCACAATGAAGTTCCAAAATTGATTTTGGATCACAGGGAAATTTTAGACAAAGCCCTAGAAACGCTAAGAACAGAGCTGAATTTAATGCCAGTAGGTTACAATCTTCTTCCAGAGAAGTTCACTATACCCGAGCTTCAAAAATTATACGAAACCATATTGGGAAGAACACTCGACCGCCGAAATTTTCTTCGAAAAATTACCTCCATTGGCATACTCACCAAACTGGACGAAAAGAAAAGCAACGTAGCTCACAAAGCACCGAATCTCTACAGTTTTGACAAAGACAAATACGAAGAAGTCCTGAAGAATGGCCTAACGCAAGGCTGGTAAAAAAAAACTCCATAATTTTAATTTTGGCATGACCTCGTTGCACAACATTTTGATTTCATAACATCAATTTTGGGCAACGAGGTCGGGCTGTCCATTGTATCTTTTCTTTTCCTAAAGAAGGAAAAGAAAAGGATGCCATTTCCATCCCTCATAGAATTTACTTTTTCATAATAGCTTTTGGGTTAATAATAATTTAATAGAAAAGTTTAACAGAAAATACTTATTTTCACAACTTGTAACGGCTATAGGGTTGAGAATGTGATTTTTATTTAAGTGCCAACATCCTAAAATAATCGAACAGGAAAAATTAACTTCAAAACAAATGAAACAAATTACAGTATTAATCTTAATTAGCAATCTTACTTGGTTTGCCTCATTTGGACAAATCAAAGACATTGTTCAGACTGACGGAATAAAAACCCAAATTCATAAAGATAATATCGGCAAGGTGACTTTTATGAATGGAAATATTCCTTTGGAACAATACAAGGAGTCAGACTTTTTGACAAGATTCGAATTAACGCAAGAAAGTAATTTGAACATTCGAGTTTTTATGGACAACTCGATTACAAATTATATGCACCGACTTGCTCCTGGACTTACGGAGGACGAACTTAATTTAAAAGGGAATTATCAATTTTCATTTTTCGTAGACAATAACCTCATTTATAAAGAAAATATCCATCACGGTTGCGGATTAAGAAAAAGTACAACTACCACATTTCGAGTTCCATTTACGGATACAGCAGGCGGTGATTGGTGGTCAATTTATTTATTCGAAAGATTTAAAAACAATGGTGGCGAAAAAGCATTAACAAATGGAACGCATAAACTAACAGTGGAATTGCGACCTTATGTGAGATTGGATGAAAATAGTGAAGCAATGGTTGGAGATTTAATCGCATCAGGCAAACTTGATTTAATAATTAATACTCCAGAAATAACGGCAAAACAAATAGCGATTCACCCCATTGCAACTAACAGCGGTTTTGAAATATCACATTCAGATTATGATAAAAAGAAGATTGAAGCACTTAATAAAAGCATTGCCGAAAATTCATTCAAAGCAATTACAAGCATAGTCATTATTAAAGACGGTAAACTTTTGTTGGAAGAATATTTCAACAATGCTGATAGAAATACACTACACGACACCCGTTCAGTCGGAAAATCTTTTACATCTGCATTGATGGGAATAGCTATAAAAGACGGATATATAAAAAATGAAAACCAAACATTAAACTCTTTTTACGATTTGACTAAGTTTTCAAATTACAGTATAAAAAAAGATACTGTAAAGTTGAAAGATTTATTGACAATGAGTTCTGCATTTGATGGTTCAGACCAAAACAGCGATTCACCAGGAAATGAAGATAATATGTACCCAACCGAAAATTGGGTGAAGTTTGCATTGGACTTACCTATGGACAGTTTTAAATCAAATGGCAAACAATGGGATTATTTTACGGCTGGGGTAGTTTTATTGGGCGATGTTTTAAATAAATCAGTGCCAAAGGGATTAGAAGAATACGCAGATAAAAAGTTATTTAAGCCTTTAAATATTGATAAATACCAATGGCAATACACACCACAAAAAGTAGTTAATACAGCAGGTGGTTTACAAATGACTTCGTTGGAATTTGCAAAGATTGGACAATTGTATAAAAATAAAGGGCAATGGAAAGGACAGCAAATTTTGCCAGCTGAATGGGTAAACAAAACATTTACAAGACAAATCCAGATTCCTGAAAGAGTGGATGAGTTTTACGGTTACTTATTTTGGAACAAAACATATACGGTAAACGGAAAAAATTATGAAACGTTTTATTGTGCAGGAAATGGCGGGAGCAAAATATTTATTTTTAAAGATTTGCCTTTAACAATTGTTATTACTGCAAAGGCTTACAACAGACCTTACGGACATCCACAAGTGGATAAAATGATGGAAGAATATATTTTGCCTGCACTAATAAAATAACCAAGTGACAGGTGGTGTGATAAAAAAATCAAAACAAAAGGCTTTAGCAAGACTGGGAGAATAGTAATCTTATAAAAATGTAAAGCAAAAACTTCTCAATTTCTTGAGAAGTTTTTTGCTTCTTACGAATCAAGCTAATTCAATTGTGTTTGGCGTTTTCTCTGTAAATTCTAAAGTAGTTTTGTACTGGTGATCTTTTGTCTTAAATTTGCGCACCTGTTACAAAGGTGAAAACGCTGAAAAATATAAATTTATTCCGTCAAATAACATTGAAGTTATAAAATTGGAAATCATTGCTTTGCTATTGGTTTAGTATCAATTAAATTTTTTCCATAGCGAGTAGTCAAGATCAAGTTAAAAAAGAGGAAGTGAAAAAAGCGGAAAATGAAGGAGTAAGCTGGACTATTTGCCAGGAATGTCAAGGACACGGCAAAAAGAAACAACGGCTCAGCAAGAAAGTGAGACTCCGCTACCAGATGGAACTCGAACAATTTGAAAAAACAAATGGAGAAGGGACGACTCCAGTTCGTCCTAAGAGTCACCTAAATTCATGCTTAAATTGTTTCGGATCTGGGTTAATTCATTCTGCCAGTAATCCTATAGTTGATAAAGAAAACTACCCACACGTTGCTATTATTGGCGGTGGTATAGGAGGTGTGGCTTTGGCTGTGGCCTGTTTGCACCGCGGAATCCCTTTTACCCTTTATGAACGCGATAACCACTTCGATGCCCGATCTCAGGGCTACGGACTCACTTTGCAACAAGCCAGTAAAGCGATTGAGGGATTAGGTGTTTTCTCGTTAGAAGAAGGGGTGGTTTCAACAAGGCATCTGGTGCATACAACAGAAGGAAAAGTGATTGGTGAATGGGGGATCAGAAAGTGGATGCAGACTGATGTGAAAACATCTCCGAAACGTACAAACGTACATATTGCAAGACAATCTTTGCGCTTAGCATTGCTTGATCAGCTCGGCGGACATGATATTGTACAGTGGGGACACCAGTTAATTGACTTTAAAGAATGTGAGGGTGAAGGTGTCAATTTAAGTTTTCAAGTAAACGGGGAGATGAAGACCTGCAAAGCGGATCTTGTGGTTGGAGCCGATGGTATTCGCAGTTCGGTGCGGAGACTATTAATAGGTGAGGATATTACCCCATTGCGTTACTTAGGTTGTATTGTGATATTGGGAATTTGCCCTTTGAGCGCTCTCGAAGGTGTTGATAGTTCTTTGCTGGACTCGGCCACTGTATTTCAAACCGCCAATGGAAATGAGCGAATCTACATAATGCCTTATACATCAGACTCGGTGATGTGGCAACTTAGCTTTCCTATGCCGGAAGAAGAGGCTAAGGCGTTAAGCGCTCAGGGAACTAAAGCACTCAAGGAAGAAGCGTGTCACAGAACGCAATGGCACGATCCCATTCCTCAGATTTTAACGGCTACTCTCGAAGCTCAGATTTCTGGTTATCCTGTGTATGATCGAGAATTACTCGATTCAGAATTGTTGCAGAAATCGGGACAAGCGACTCTGATTGGAGATGCGGCTCATCCAATGAGTCCGTTTAAAGGTCAGGGGGCGAATCAGGCGGTGCTGGATGCGCTTACGCTGGCGCGAGGGATCACAAGAGGGTGCAGGCCTTTATCCCAATGGCGAAAAGCCGGACTGAGGGAAAGTGTATTAAATGAGTTTGAATCAGAAATGTTAAAGCGCTCTGCTGTCAAAGTGAAAGATTCAGCAGAAGCCGCACAATTCCTGCATTCCGAAATTGTACTTCATGAGGGTGATGAGCCGAGAGGAAGGTGTCTGAAGAGAAAAGAGGCGTAAAATTAAGATGGCTATAGGCACTTCATGCCATGTGCATTCACTTATAATTTTTTGGAGCAGAAAGATTAGGCTTTTTGCCGGTATCGTCCCACTACTGTACTTTGCAATCTAAAAAAACTTCTCAAGGAATTGAGAAGTTTTGTGGGCCATACACTATCATTTATAAACCATTTCTTGTAGGATTGAAACAAGTTGGCGTTAACAATTTAAATTGTAAATGCTTTTAATTTTAGTTTTCATTTTATAAATGATTTGTTTTCAATAAATTGATTTTCAAGTCAATATATTGCAGTTGAAGGTTATTTTTTAAAACTTCATATTCTGCTGAAAGAAATTGATTTTTCACTGATGAATATACAATGGCTTCTATTTTTCCGCTGGCAAATTTGGCTTGAGTAGTGGTTAGGGAGGCTTTGGCATATCGCAGCTTCTCCATCCACTTATTCTGAATTTGCAAATAATTCTTTTTGTTTTGTTCTTCCAATGCCACTTGTTTATCCAGCTGTTGCTTTTCCTGTTCTATGACTAATTTTGTCTTTTCGCTTTCAATTTTCGATGCATCGATTTTTTTGTTGTTTCTAAAGCCATTAAAAATAGGAACGTTCAACTGGATGCCTACTTGCTGGCTTTTATTGTCGGCTAATTGATTATTAAAACTATCAGTGTTTGTGTTTGCCTGACTTAGCGTTTTATAATAAAAAGTAGAAAACCCATAATAGGCTGACAATACGGGCAAATTATTGGCCCTTTCCAAACCTATTGATTTTAAACTGCTTTGGTAATTGAGTTCAGCAAACTTTATTTTAGGATTGTAGGACGTACTTTCAGCAATATAAGCTGGTCTTTCTTTCAGATAAGGTTCCAAAATCACTTCATCAATTACAACATCCACAACATTCATCAGTTGAAACAACTGTGTTTTTTTTATTCCGTATAACTGTTCGGTTTCTAAATTTCGGTTTTCTTCTTCCGAAAAGCTCAATTGCATATCATACAAATCACTTTGGGGCTTGCTCCCAATGGCAACTTCTTTGGTCACTCTTTCTAAGTTTAAAGTTGCTTGTTTGAGTTGCTCTTTTTGAATTTTCAATAATTCCTGCGTATAAAGCGCCTGATAATAACTTTCCAAAAGCTGCAATTTATATTCATTTTCAATCACTTCTTTCTCTGCTTTGGCGAGTTCAATATTGATTTTGTCTTTTTTTGCATTTGCAAAAGCATTAAAATCAATCAGATTTGTTTTGGCATTGAGATAGAAATTATCATTTTGAAAATTAGAGCTTACCCTTCCGTTAGTTGAAGGGTCAATACTTGATCCAAAATTATACCCTTGTTCTCCGTATAAATTGACAACGGGTAACATTCGGTTTAAAACTGAATTTTGTGATTTTTGAGTTCTTTTTATTTCAAGCTGTCTGATTTTTATTTCGAGATTATTCTGCAAGGCCATATCTATGCACTTTGTGAGCGACCAGGAGTTTCCCTGCCCGCTTGCCAAAGCACAAAATAGTAGGAAGACTATTGTCAAAAAGTTTTTATTATTCATATTTCAAATATTTCAAAACGTCTGTTTTGGTTGCCTGATACGCTCTTGACAGCACAATTATCAATGTTAAAACCAACAATATTATAAATCCGAAAACGAATGGCAATACAGTCATATCTATTCTAAAAGAGAAATTTTCAAGCCATTTGTTCAGTAAATAATACACTGGAAATAATGCAAGTAGAAAACCGATGATGCAATATAAAATGTACTGTTTTGACAATTCTTTCAACAAAGTATTGGTTTCGGCACCAAGCGTTTTTCTAATGGCAATTTCTTTCATGCGTCTTTGTATCGAATAGGAAGCCAACGCAAGCAATCCAAAAAGCGCAATACCAATTACAACTACATTCAGCAATGAAAAAAGGTTCTTCTGTTTTACGTAACTTTCATAAGTTCTGGCATACTGTTTATCTACAAAATCATATTTAAATGGATGCTCAGTATCGAATGTGGCCCATAATTTTTCAATATTAGCAATAGTGTTTTCCACATTGTCAGAATTCAGCTTTATGAAAACTTTGTCTATATTTCCTGCTATATTCATCGTTTTGAGATGACAAAAAACAATTGGTGGTACTTTTACTTCAGGACTTAATAAGTTGAAATCCTTAACAACACCAATTATTTTTAATTTTTTATTATTTATTCGAATTTCTGCTCCAAGTGGATTTTTAATCTTCATTAATTTTAGAGCAGTTTCGTTTATTATAACTGAATTAATGGTATCAGAAGCTAGTTTTCTGTCAAAATCCCTCCCTTTTACTACTTTTATATTCAGTACTTCAAACATTCCAAAGTCAAAAGCAATGCTCCGCTCTTTAAAGAGTTCATCGTTAAATAAAACTGGCGCGATCGAATTATCCGAACCATCAAAAGAAATGAGACCTGTTGAAATTTGTTCAATCCCATTTATTTTGGTTAATTCTTGTTTTATAGTATTGTATTTGTTGTAAATATTTTGTCCAACGTTTTCTACTTCATAGTCTGAATTTGGAAAGTTTAAACATACGGAAATCACTTGGTCTCCTTTAAAACCAAGGTCTTTATTGTTTAAGTATTTAATTTGCTGATATACAATATAGGATCCAATAATGAAAAAAGAGGCAATGGCAAACTGAAAAACCAGCATTCCGTTGCGCAGCCAAACGCCGCTTTTGCTTCTTCCAAAATTCCCCTTTAACACTTTAAGTGTTTCAAAATTGGAAACGTACACCGCTGGAAATATCCCTGCTGCCAAAATAATAATGATGAAAATTAGAATTAACTGTAGATAAAATTGACCTCCAATCATTATCAAGTTTTTACCTAAAAAATCATTGTAATACGGCAAAGTCAATTCTACGATCACTAAAGCCAATAAAATTGAAAGTGAGCTTATGATAATAGTCTCAAAAATAAATTGTGTAATAATATTACCTCTTGATGCCCCTACGATTTTACGTACTCCCACTTCTTTCGCACGTTTTATGGCATTGGCAGTAGCCAAATTGATATAATTGACAATGGATAAAATGAGAATCAAAACTGATAAACTCATCATAATTAATAAAAATTGATAATTGCCTCGCCCTTCCGGATAACCATCTGTTATCGAATGTAATCTTGCTTTTGAGAGTGGTTCCATGACAACGGTAAAATGCCCTATTTTTTTAGCCATTTCGTTTGGAGTAAAGCCCTCTAGTTTCGCAATTCTTTTAATGAAATCGCCATTATATTTGTTTTCTAGGCTCTTTCGCGTATGTTCAATTTTTGATGGATCTTTAATTTTTAGCAAAAGTTTGAAAGCAAATGGAGCTGTCATACCTGAAGTCACCAATTTCTCCATTTTATTCATTATGACATTTGGAGCGATTGATGAATTCCCTGGAATGTGATATACGGCACGCACAACAAACATTTGGTCAAGACATTTTATTTGTTTTCCGATTGGGTTTTCATTACCAAAAACTCTTTTGGCAATTACATCAGAAATGGCAATGCTGGAATCATCTTTTATGGCCGAAATAGCATCTCCATTTATGATTTTGAATGGAAAAAAAGAAAAGAAATTATGCTGTACATTGATGATTTTATCGACTAATTCTTTCTTTCCATTGTAAATAATTTTATCCTTTTGATACCAACTGTCAGCATACAATACTGTTTCGACATTGGAGTCTTTATCTAAAACAGGTTTTAGAAATAAAGAACAATCTGAAAAAACCGGCATATCAGTCAATTGAACTAAAACTTGATAAACTTTTTCTTTTTCAGGATTCCAATCGTTATAGCTTTGTTCGTCATTCCAATACAGCAACGCGAAAATCAATCCTGCAATTCCTATCGCCAATCCCGAAACATTCAGAAATGAAAACAGTTTGTTTTGCTTTAAATGGTAGATAAATATTTTTATATAGTTTAATAACATATTTGAAATTATAGGTTAATTGTAAAAAAAACATGAATTCTTTGTGTTTATTCGTATTTCAAATATTTCAAAACATCTGTTTTTGTTGCCTGATACGCTCTTGATAGCACAATTATCAGTGTTAAAACTAATAATAGTATGAATCCAAAAACGAATGGGAATACCGTCATGTCTATTCTAAAAACAAAATTTTCCAGCCATTTGTTGAGTAAATAATACCCTGGGAATACTGCAATCAGAAATCCAATTACACAAAAAACAATATATTGTTTGGATAATTCTTTTAGCAAAACAGTGGTTTCTGCACCGAGTGTTTTTCTAATGGCAATTTCTTTCATTCGTCTTTCTATCGAATAGGAGGCCAAGGCAAATAATCCGAACAAGGCAATCAGAATAACCACAATATTCAGTAATGAAAACAAGTTTTTTTGATTTACAAATTCCTTGTATGTCCGCGCATACGCTTTATCAACAAAGTCATAATTGAACGGATAATCAGAATCTATGTTTTTAGCCCAGAATTTTTCGAGAGCCGGAATGGTGTTTTCTATTTCATTGGGATTCACTTTCACAAATATGTTATTGACATTCATATTCATCCAATCTATTGTTTTGAGATGGAAAAATACCATTGGAGGAATTTCAGCTTTTGGTCCCCCAAAATTAAAATCTTTTACAATCCCAATAATCTTGAGTTTGTTGCCATTCCAATTGACGATTTTTCCAATTGGACTTTTTTCTTTCATCAATTTCAAAGCTGCTTCATTGACCATTACTGCATCAATAGTATCTGATGAAATGCGGTTGTCTAAATAACGTCCTTGAGCCATTTTTATCTTTAACATTTCGAGCATTCCAAAATCAACAGCCATATTTTGACCTTGAATATTGATGTCATGATAAGTAAAACTGGAAGACGAATTATCACTGTTTCCAAACGAGAAAGCTCCTGTGGCCACTTGCGTAACGCCATTAATCTTGGCAATTTCTTGTTTGAGGGTTTGGTATCTGGTGAATAATTTTTCAGATATATTTTTATCTTTAAAATCAAAATCGGGTTTTCTGTATTTTATTTGAAGAACTTGCTCACCTTTAAAGCCTAGCTCTCTGGTGCTCAAAAAATGTACTTGTTCATATACAATATAAGATCCAATGATAAAAAAGGAAGCAATAGCAAATTGAAAAATCAGCATTCCGTTGCGTAGCCAAACACCACCTTTACTTCGCCCAAAGTTGCCTTTTAATACTTTCAGAGCTTCAAAATTGGAAACATAAATGGCAGGGAATATTCCGGCAATAATCACTGTTAAGATAAAAATGATTACTAATTCATAATAAAACTGACTGCCATAGATTATTAATTTTTTTTCTAAAAATTCATTATAATAAGGCAGCGATAACTCCACAATTGCCAGCGATAAGAGTAAGGAAAAGAAAGTAATCAGCACAATTTCAAAAAGAAACTGCAGTACAATATTGCTTTTTGATGCACCTGAAATTTTTCGGACACCTACTTCTTTGGCTCTTTTTATTGCATTGGCAGTAGCCAAATTGACATAATTAAAAACAGACAGGATTAATATTAAAACCGATAGCCCCATCATAATCATCAAAAACTGATAATTGCCTCTGCCTTCTGCATAGCCGTCAACTATGGAATGTAACCTTGCGTCCTTTAATGGTTCTAATATTATTTTTGTGTTTTCTGAACCATTTTTTTCATTCCATTCTTTGGGAGTAATACCTTCTTCTTTGGCCCATTTTACAGTTCTATTCATATAAAGTAACTGTTCCATTTTTCGTATAACAACAACTTTATTATTTGGATTTTTAATTTTGAGCATTAAACCATAATTGAAATTTCCCCACTGGTCGTAGTCGTCTTTTAATCGTGCATCTAATAAACAAGTTAAAGCTTGAGGAGCAAGGGATGATTTGCCTGGAATAGTATAAACACCTCGAACTATCAGCTTTTTATCTGAATATGAAACTTCCTTTCCGATTGGGTTTTCTGTGCCAAAAAGTTTGGTTGCAGCCTCTTCGGAAAGCGCAATGCTATTTTCATCATTTAAAGCAGTTTTACTGTTTCCTTTTATAAATTCAAAAGGAAAAAAGTCAAAAAAGTTTTTTTGGGTATTGGTTATCGTAAAAATGCCTTTTTTGTCTTTGTGCTTAATGATTTTATTTGAATACCAATTTTCAAAATAACAGTACGAATCAAGTTCTTTAATTTCTTTTTTGAAATAAGGCTCATAACTAGCTAAGTTATTCGGCCAAATCATATCCTTGCCAACTACGCTCAATGCCTGATAAACATTTTCTTTTTCAGGATTCCAATCGTTGTAATTGTGTTCGTCATTCCAATATAAAGTAGCAAAAATCAATCCTGCTATTCCAATGCTCAAACCCAAAATATTTAAAGCCGTAAAAAGCTTGTTGTTCCTGATGTGATATAAAAATATATTAGTCCAATTTTTTAACATGTGATTTGATTCTTTTATTTGATTAATGAACTCACTAGATTACCTGATTAAGCAATTCGAGTAAGATGGTTATGATTGATAGTATAATTTTGAAGATCATATCTACACTTTAAAAACATCAACATTTCTTTGATTTACTTTTTCAGAAATAACCGCACCATCTTTCATAAGAATCGTTTTCTGCGAAAAAGAAGCATCATAATCAGAGTGCGTAACCATTAATATTGTTGCGCCGTTGGCATGTAAATCAGTCAACAATTCCATTACTTCGTTTCCGTTTTTACTGTCCAGATTTCCTGTAGGTTCATCGGCAAGAATAATTTTCGGGTCGTTGATCAAGGCTCTTGCGACCGCTACACGTTGTTGCTGTCCACCGGAAAGCTGTTGCGGATAATGTTTTAATCGATGCGAAATGCCTAATTTGTTAGCAATTGCTTCGACTTTTTTCTTTCTGTCCCCCGAAGAAACTTTGTTGTAAATCAGAGGCAATTCGATATTGTCATATACTGATAGTTCATCAATTAAATTGAAATTCTGAAAAATGAAGCCAATGTTTTCTTTTCTTGCTCTCGATTTTTCTTTTTCTTTCAGCCCAATCATTTCCTGATTAAGCAATTGGTAACTTCCACCGGAGGCGCTGTCCAGCAATCCAACAATATTCAATAAAGTTGATTTCCCGCTTCCCGAAGGCCCCATAATGGAAACAAAATCTCCTTGTTTGATGGTTAATGAAATTTCGCTTAGTGCCATTGTTTCCACTTCTTCGGTTCTGAATATTCTTGAAAGGTTTTTAATTGTGATCATACTATTGTTCGTTTTTTGATTGATGCTATTTTATATAATTATTTATTGTTATTTTCTTTTGCTTCTTTCATCGCTATTCTAAACTCAAAATTTCTATGTCCTTATAATCTTTATAGGATGAGGTAATTACTTTTTCATCTGCCCTCAAGCCGCCAAGCACTTCATAATACAGAGGGTTTTCTCTCCCTAGTTTGATAGCCCTTCTTTCGGCCTTGTTTCCATTGACAACAAAAATCCATTTACCGTTTGTTTCTTCATAAAAGCTTCCCTTTGAAAGCACTTTGGTTTTTGTTTTTTCAGATAAATTTAATTTTACCCCAAAACTCAATCCTTGTTTTAAATCTAGTTTTTCAGAGGAAACAAAATCTAATTCCACTTGAAACCTTCCGTTTTTAACTTCGGGGATTACTTTGGTTATTTGGACTTCGACAGCTTTATTGTCAAAATCAACCGTTCCTTTTTGTTTCTCAGCAATTTTGTCCAAATAGAACTCATCTATGTCAGCGACCAATTTATACCCTTTCATGTCATCAATAGAACCAATACTTGTGTTTTGTGCATAGGTTTTGCCCAATATTGGTTCGAATGAAGAAAGCCTTCCGGAAATTGGCGCTGTGATCAGAAAATTCTTTTTGTTCATTCTTAATATGTCCAAACTTTTATTCATGAAACCAATGGATTGATTGAGTTGCCCAATCTGAACTTGATTGGCTAGTTTTTCTTTTTTGACACTTTGCTTAATAATGTTCATACGCTCTTTTTGAAAACGATAATTCTCTTGAGTCTTTTCCCATTCATTTTTAGACAATATTTCCTGTTCAAAAAGTTTTTTGTTCAAATCGTATAAATTTTTGGCATCCAAATAATCGTGCTCTATTGCAATCAAATCTTTTTCCAAATTCAATTCCTGGTTTCTCAAATCGAGCTTGGCTTTGTTTAAATTATTGATTTGTTCAATGATTGCTGTTTCTTGCTGCATATAGGCCAATTCTGCATTAGGATTGTACAATCTTGCCAGCGGTTGTCCTTTGATAACCATATCACCATTTGCAACAAATATTTCCTGAACCGCTCCGCCTTCAATTATATTAACCAGCATCGAATGTAAGGGAACCGCTTTTGCCTGAAAAGACATGAAATCTTCAAAATAATTATTCTCAACTGTTTTAACCGTGATTTCGTCTTTCTTTATTGTAAGACTTCTTTTCTTGGTTGCTGAAGTAAAAACGAAATATCCAAAGAGTAAGATAATTGGTAATGCGATTAAAAGATACTTATTTTTGTTAGTTTTACGTGTAATTATGGTGTCCATTGCTGATAATTTGATAAACCTAAAGGGATTATCGTGCCAGAAATTTAAACATCATAATCCGCTTATTTTTAAGACTTTATTTTTTAACTAAATATTTCAAGTGTTCGATAATGAACACCTTTTGTCCGAAACCGAACAACAATGAAAAAGACCAACGCCTCTATATTAATCATAGACGACCAAGAAGACATTCTTTTTGCTTCCAAAATGCTCCTAAAAAAGCATTTCGAAAGCATTTTTACGCTCAATAATCCGAAAAATGTGGTTGAATTATTGGCAAAAAACACCATCGATGTCGTTTTGTTGGACATGAATTACAGAATAGGTTTTGAAGATGGGAGGGAAGGTTTGTATTTGTTAAAAGAAATAAAAACGCTTTCGCCAAAGACCGTTATTATTTTGATGACCGCTTTTGGTAAAGTGGAGACCGCCGTTGAAGGTTTAAAAGCGGGTGCTTTTGACTATATTTTGAAACCTTGGGAAAATGAAAAATTACTTAGCGTTGTAAAACAGGCAGTTGATAAAAGCCGAAAAGGACAAAAGAAACCAGATACTATTGAGAGCGTGGACGAATTCTTCATTGGTAATTCGGAAGTAATAAAAAAGGCTTATACTCTGGCAGATAAAGTGGCCAAAACGGATGCCAATATTTTAATCCTTGGCGAAAACGGAACCGGTAAATATGTTTTGTCATACCATATCCATCGGCAATCAGAACGAAAAAGCAGTCCTTTTATTCACGTAGATTTGGGGTCATTAAATTCCAATATTTTTGAAAGTGAATTATTTGGTTATGCACAAGGCGCTTTTACCGATGCTAAAACGGATACCGCCGGACGCTTTGAAATGGCTCAAAACGGGACTATTTTTTTGGATGAAATAGGGAATGTTCCCCTGCATCTGCAATCGAAACTTTTGCAGGTTATTCAAACCAAAACAGTAACGCGATTGGGTGAGTCTAAGCCAAGGTCTTTGAATGTCCGTATTATTACAGCCACCAACCTGAATTTGAAACAGGAAGTTAGTGATAAAAACTTTAGGGAAGATCTATATTATCGCATCAATACCATGGAAATTGTGTTGCCGCCATTGCGGGAGCGAAACGAAGACAAAATTCCATTGGCACATTATCTTTTACAAAAAATGATGACTAAATACGGTCGAGACGAAATTACTCTTGACGAAAAGTCATTAGATCAAATTGAAAAGCATGCTTGGAACGGAAACATCCGAGAAATGGAAAACAGAATAGAGCGTGCCGTGATTCTTTGTGAAAACAATCGTATCACTGTTTCAGATTTAGATTTGGAACAAATAACGACTTACGAAGAAAATCAAGACGATATTCAGCTGTCTGCCGTTGAAAAATCAGCTATTGAAAAAATACTGAGCAAGAACAATAACAATATCAGTAAAACGGCTAAAGAATTAGGATTGACAAGAGCCTCTTTATACCGACGTTTAGAAAAGTATAACATTACCATTGGCTAATATGCATAAATCACTGAAAATACATCATTTCCTTTTTCTCCGATTAATATTTATTCTTTTTGGCACGGGAATTTCCATATTTCTTTTTCAAAAAGGACTTGTTTTTTCGGCTATATTCGGATTTCTCATCATTTTTCTGCTCCTTCTTGAACTGTATTTTTATCTAAAAAATGCATTTTCAGTTTACGACAGAACAATTACTTCGATTTTGCAAAATGATTTTACATCCAGTTTTGCAAAGTATAAATCCTATCAGAACTATTCCGCTTTATTCAAATTGTATGAAACGCTTAAAAAGAAAGAAAATGAGCAGGTTTCAAAAGATATTGTGTACCGTTCTATTTTAAACAACATCGAAACAGGAATTATTATTCTGCAAAAGGAAGAAACCGATTGGAATATCTTTTTAATGAATGATTATTTTTCAAAACATTTTGATGTCCCAAAAGTTTCCAGATGGAAGTATTTAAAAAATTACCTGCCTAAGTTGTGTGAAATTATTGAAGGTCAGGGTTTTCAAGAAATTAAACAATCATTAGAGATTCGTGTTAATCACCAGGACACACAGACGTTTGTGATGCAAACCTCCAGAAGTCAGATTTTTAATCACGATTACTTTATTGTTTTACTGGATTCGATCCAAAATGTAATTGAGAAAAAAGAGAAAGAGGCTTGGATTAATCTAATGAAAGTTATTTCTCACGAACTGTTGAATTCAATTACTCCTATTCGGTCACTCTCGCAGAATCTGCAGGACTTGGTACAGCAGGAAACCATTTCTGCGGAAGATCTGGACGATATGAAAAGCAGTGTTGCCACGATGTTGAGACGAAGCGATCATCTGCAGCAGTTTGTAGAAAGTTACCGTAAACTGGCCATGTTGCCTTCTCCCAAAAAAGAAAAAATTGAACTTTCGAAATGGATTGAAAACAGTTTTCAAATTATGGCTCCATTGTTTAAAAAAGAGGAAATCGAAGTAGTGAACACGATTGCGTTCGACCGTAGGTTATATCTTGATCCGCAACAAATGGAGCAGGTATTGATTAATCTTTTGACAAACTGTATTTATACTTTGAAAGAAACGCTGAATAAACAGATTATTATTTCGGCTGAGGTCAAAGAAAAAAGAACTTTCATCATGATTAGCGACACAGGAAAAGGCATAGAAAAAGAAATTGAAAGCAAAATATTCCTTCCATTTTTTACCACCCGAAAAGAAGGAGCTGGAATTGGACTGACCTTGTCCAAAAACATTGTAGAAGCACACGGCGGCTATCTGGCATACAGGAATGATGACGGAAAAACCACTTTTGTGATTTGTCTGGTGGATAGTTAGTTTTAATTTCGGATTCATCTCTCGCTTTGTTATATCAATTAAATAATTCCTAGCACTCTAAATGAAACATTTTTTCAGGTTAACCTGTATTGCCATCGCAATTGTACTAACTTCGTGCAGCTCTTTTGGACAGACGAAAGACGACTATGCCGCCAAAATTGACAGCTTGATTCAAAAAACAAATCCAAGAAGTTTTAATGGGGTTGTTTTTATACAGCAAAACGGAAAAAGAAAATATGCAAAATCATACGGCTATTCTGATTTCAATAAAAAAACGACTTTGAAAATTTCTGATAAATTTTCTACCATGTCAATTGCCAAGCAATTTACCGCTGTGCTGATCTTGCAGGAAGTAGAAAAAGGAACAATTGATTTGCAGACACCTATCCGCAACTATTTACCGGATTTTAAATATTCCTGGGCAGACACTGTTACAGTTCATCAGCTGCTTAACAATACTTCGGGTCTGAATAGTGAAGATATTGACAAACCTTTAAAATTTGCACCGGGAACCGCTTTTAGTTATTCAAATATTGGCTATTATGTAGCAGGGCAGGTTCTTGAAAAGCAAAGTCACAAAAGTTTCGAGGAATTAGTAATGGCCTTATTCAAAAAATGTAAAATGAATGACAGTTATTATCCTAACAAGAGCAATAATAAGTTTTTGACAAAAGGGCACACCGTAAAAAAAGACGGTTCTTATAAATTGAATGAAAAATTAGATTTTGACATTCATAATTATTTTGGAAGCCATTTAATAGTTTCAGCTCCTGATTTAGCAAAATGGAACGAATGTCTGCATAATAGCAAATTACTAAAACCCGATACTTATAAAATGATGACCAGCTATTCCATTACCAATACGCATCAGCTTTTTAGCGAAAAACCGATCGGCTATGGGTATGGATTGCGAATAAATGACAAAGACAGCATAATGGAAATTGGCCACACCGGTTTTCATCCAGGCGAAGGATTTACAGCAGTCAATTTATATTATCCCAAAACGAATACCAGCGTGATTGTCATGGAAAATCAAGCAAACGAAAATTTTGATATTGCTTACTATTTTGAGCAGGAAATTAGAAAAATTGTCAAAGAAAGTAACCTTTTGAAATAAGACTCCTGTATAAAAAAAACAATATTACTGCTGTGTATTGCTCTTCTTTCGGTTCAAACATTTGCGCAGACTTCGACTGGACTTCGAAAAAAGCTGCAGGAAAATAACTCCAGTGGTTTTTTAATTAGATTCTAAACCATTCTTTATGTTTTATTCCGACAACTGATAAAACTATTAAACACCAGCGGTACTTCAAAGTAATTACGATCTTGCCGGAAAGCATAAATATAAAAAAGGCCCTTGCTGTAAACAAGTGCCTTTCTATTATAAAGTAATTTTATTTTGAGTTAACTTTTTACAGCTGAATATTCAAAAGATTAATAAAAACCATTTGTTTATTGCCTTCTGTTTTCGCCAAAATTAATCTTTTAGCCTCTGGTAAATAATTCGCAAAGCCTGTGATTATTGTTCCATCATCATCTAAAGATTTTATTTTAAGATTGTTGTCAATAGAACCGTTATTTAATCGGTAAATTCCAGGAACTTCATATTGTCCGCTTAGATGTGTGTTTAGAAAATAGTTCCCTTTAATGTTTTGAACTCCAATTGATTTATAACCTTCTCTGGTTGGTCGTACATTATAATCTACAGTTCTTGTCAGTTCCCCACTCATATTAAATATTAGCAAACTTGGGAAACCGTTTGAGTATTCCGGAATTTTGAACGTAGAATTTGGAAAGGTAGGATCCGGTTTTGTTCCGCTCTGAAAGTCACAGTCTACAAATAAATTGATTTCATCATTTTGTATAGACAAAGTATTGAAATTAACTTTCTTTAAATCCTTAATATTTCTTAAACTTTCTACAGGATTATTTTTCAGGACCGTACCTGCATTTAGATCATAAACAAGAACTTTATCAAATTCGCCGCGATTTATTCCGTGTGCATAATTATTAAATGCGATCAGATACTCGTTAGGACCTACTGAAAAAGAAAGCGGTTTCTTAATCTTCACATCTTCTTTGCCAAAATCTTTGTTTTCAACAGTATTTCCGTCTGCTATGGCCAATACGTTTTGAGATCCAGTTTCTTTAGTTGTTCTGACGAAAATCACTTTTCCGCTATCGCTTAAAACTACATTGTCTGTAAATGATAATAACGGAAAGGAAACGTCTTTTTGCCAAAGTAAATCTCCTGTTCTTCCATCTATAATGGTACATTGATGTTCTTCTGCTATTTTCTTATTAGCAAATTTACTGTAAACAATTCCGAAATAGTTTTTGTTTTGTGAAACCATTGCATAAGTAGTTCCAGATTTTGAAAGGCTTTCAAAAGTATATTCCGCGATTACTTTTTTGTCAAATAAACCCGTTTTTTTATCAAATGTAATTTGATGAATTTCTTTCTTTTTTGTTTTATTGGAATAACAATCCGTTAAAACTATAAGCTTCTCTTTTCCAAGCTCATAACTTCCAACATAATTATGAAGTGTAAATGTGTCTTTATATGGAAATTCTTCTGTAAAGGTCTCAACTAATTGATTTTTTTGATCAAATTTCCTAATAATAATTTTGTTGCTAGACTGCATTCCGGCGTCCACATTTATTATAGAAGACATATAATGATTGTAGTTATCAACCAAAACTACTTTAAAATCTATTTCTCGTGAATCATAGTCAAATTTAGTTCCGTATTCTTTATTAATCTGGCTAAATCCAGAATGGCTTACCAGTAAAAAAAGGAGTGCAAGTATTTTTGTTCTCATAATAGTAGTTTTTAAGTCGTTTTGTAAATTTGCTTTTCGATGGCTTTTAATTCGGTTTCTTCGCTTGAATTTAACTTGATGTAAATTAAATTTTCCTGCATCTCATTAAGTACTTTTTCTGCTTCAGGTTTTTTATCTAACGCCAAGTTTAAATTCATTAAATTGAAGTAAATAAACTTTGCAATTTTTGCGTTAAAATCGGCTTTTGGATCTTTAAAATCAATCTTAGTTAAGGTTTCTCTCCAGATATCAATTCCTTTTTGCATTCCGGTAAAAGCTGCGGCATTAATTTGCGGATTTTCAGGGCTTAATTTTTTCAAATTAGTTGAAACATAAATATGTGCTTTTTCCAAATCATCATATTGCCCTTTGTTTTTAACATTCTGAAGTCTTACACTATATCGGATTGTTTTAAAAGCAAATGTTTCATTTAAATAATCATTGATAAAAGCTACGACTTTTTTCAAATGTTGTTGTTCTTCACGAGGTTTATTGATATTGTTCGTTGGAGACGAACTAATGTATTTATATTCCTGAAAAAAGATTTTATTTATTTTTTCTTGCCCATTTTGCTTTACGATAAGTGTTGTAGGCTGATTGGCATACGTTTGTCCTGAATTATCCTGAAAATTGGTTTTTTTGATGTCCAATAAAATAGTCAGATAATTTCCGTCTTTAGTAAAACCGTCAATGTTTACCTGAGAAGCTAAAACATTATTGTCAATAATAACAAAGTTTTGAAGATTTGGTTCGTGATAAACCGGTTTTAGTGGTGCTACATAAAGCGGTCTGTTTGGAAGAACAAGTCTAGGATTTTGATTTTTATCCTGTAGCGTTAAACGCTCTAATAAAGTAAGCTTTTTAAATTCTTCAGATTCTGATTTATACTTAGCATTGGCTTTTGCTACATCAGCATCATAATCTGCTATTTTTTGTTTAAACTCGTTTTCACTATCTGCAGTTACCTTATCAAAATTCTTTAATTCGGTTTGAAAATCAACTTTAGATTGGGCATAAACTTCATCACTTGTCAAATTGTAAGGCGAAGTAACTTTTACTGAATACTGACGTGAATTGGCGTCGATACTAATTTTTGGTTCTCTTAAAACCTGGTATTCTACTAATTCTGTTGAAATGCTTTGTGCATTTAAAGTAAAAAGGGGAAACAGAAAAAGACCTAGTAGGTAATCTAACTTCATATGATTTAGGTTTAAAATTCTTTCAAAAATAACATAATATAAATACAAAATACATGACTTATATCAAAACATAAAGTCATATTGCATTTAGACAAAGTTAGCTTTTTAAGTTGTTGATTTTTCTATTTAGATTTTTATTGATGAATTAAATAAGGGTAACTGTTGTTGTTTTTGAGAGAATTCTTGTTCTATTTTATAGTTTCTAAATTATCCAGGTCCGATAACCTATAAAATTTTAGGTTATTCAGTTTCATGTATTTGCATAAAAACTCTAAAGTTTCAATTCTTGTCTGATAATTGCCGGTCAATTTTTTAACGGGTTTGTGGCTGCATAGAATCAATATTTTATTCTTTTTCTTGGCATCATCCAATAATTCCAAAAGATAAGGAATGCTAAAATGAACGTGACTATCGTCAATATCAAAACCATAAAGAAATTTAGAATTTCTAAAATAACAACCCTCTTTTTCAGGAACATCTTCGCAAAAAGCTCTTCCTCGGATCACTTTATATTTGGCTGACAATGCTGCATCAAGTGCGTCAGATCGTTCGCCGTAAGGATAGGCAAACGATGTAACATTAAAGGATAATCTTTTCATCGAAGCCATCATGGGGTCTATTTCCTGTTTCATATACTCGTTAATCCCATGTGCTGCTACAAATTTGACGGCATTGTAATGGTGGTATCCGTGACCTGCAATTTCGTGACCTTCCTTTTGCAATTCAAATAGTTTTTTGATTTGTGGTGCACCAATAGAATCAATTCTGCAAACACAAAAAGTAGCTTTCCAATTGTATTTTTTCAAAACTTTATCGGTATCAAACCATTCATCTACATAAGCATCATCAAAAGAAATAAGTACTCCCGCTTGATATGGTTTTGGTTTTTCCGCTTTCTTTTCACAAGAAAGTAATGCCAAAAATGTAGAAACTAGCAAAATTTTAAATAAAGATAATTTCATGGATTACTTTGTTTTATTAAAGAATAGGATCGACATTCAAATTTAATCTTTTTTGCTTCCATATTTTACGGATTCGCGTTTTAAAGAACCAAAATCACACGTATATATCCTCGAGTTCGATAGCGAGGATTTGTACACGAGCGAAGTGAACTGATACAGTAATCCATGCCCACAGCAATATGCCATAAAGTTAACACACAAAAAAAGCTGCAAGAAAATAATTCCTGTAGCTTTTTTTTATAAAATTGAAATTACGAATCTTTGTGGGATTGATTACATCCGAGCGATAGCGAACTGACGAAGTAAATCCGAGCTATCGGGGATCTTCAATCTCTACCAGCTTAGGTACTGATAAAATCTGTATAGTTATAACAGGATTTATTTAATAATCTGTATAGTTATTTCAGGACGGGTCATACACAAAACTGCGTTATAGATAATGTATATTAAAGCCTAGTCAAAGGCATAGATAGTGTATGAATAATTTATGAAAAACTTTTGCACCTGATCCGTTTTTAAATTTCTCAGTTTACTACAAAAAAAAACTTCTCAATTTCTTGAGAAGTTTTGTGGGCTGTCAGGGACAACAATCGAACTCCTAATACCGATTTTGACTTTTTTTCAAAGGTTATACGTTTGAAATTTTTTTACAAAATTAAGCATTTTATCGAATATTACTTTGAAAAAAAATATCGAGTCCAGCATTTTATCTTTATTTATAGATAAGGTGACGGATGACTGTTAGCAGTTCGTACGTATTTACTCAGTTTGTTCAGATGTGCTAGGATTACTTCCCCCGTACATTATCTCAAAAGTAATCACAAGTACAAACAATACTATAAAAATCGTCGATAAACTCGTTAAATTTTTCAAGATTATCTGCTCAATATCTAAAAGACTTTCTATAAATTTAATAGAAATTATTATAAAAGGAAGTTTATGGAAACAAAGGAATTTACAAGGAAAGAATTATATGATTTGGTGTGGTCAACATCACTTAGTAAGCTCACATTGCAATATGCTTTTTCAAATGAAGGTTTAAAAAAACTCTGTAAACAATTTGAAATCCCTATGCCTGATAATGGCTATTGGATGAAATTGAAGTTCAATAAAGAAATTGAAAAGCCAAAATTTAATCCACTTTTTGATGGAGAAGATAAAATCATATTAACTTTACGAGGAGATGGGAATCTCGTTAACATAGACCAATCTCCGCTTACTATAAGAACGAAAGAAATCTTAAGTGATCCTAAATCCCCTTTAATTGTTCCTGAAAGATTAAGTAATCCAGATGTTTTAATTCAAAACACTATAGCATTTCATGAAAAAAGAAAGATTGATCATTATTATAGGGATGAAAAAATTGATACTGTTTCCATTTTTGTAGTTCCCGATAATTATAGTAGAGCTTTAAGAATTATGGATACGTTTATAAAATTACTAAGATACAGAGGGCATTCATTTAGAAGAGATATAAATAAAAGAGGGCCACGTATTGTAGTAAACGATGTTGAATTTCATTTTGAAATAAGAGAAAAGAATAAAAGAATCCCTTCGGATAAACCTTATGAATCATCCTTAAAATCTTTAAATTTTTTCAAGAAGAGATTCGAATTCTATACCAAGTGGGTCACGTTTTACCTTAAAATATTACTTCCCACTTTTTCATACACTATTCATACACTATCCATGCCTTTGATATGCCTTACCTATACACTGTGTCCAGTGAGTTTTAAGTTAGCCTTTCTTCAATTAAATTTTTCCAAATGATAAAACCTTTTCTATCCGTGGAATAATCGTGAAGTACTTTACTGAAATTATCAGGCGGATTTTCTATAAAAGCTTGTCTGCCGTTATTTCTAATGGTATTTAGGTAGTTGTCAATCTGCTTTAATATATCGGGAATAAATTGTCTGTCTTTGTAAAAATGCCAAATATAGGTTGCTTCTTCTGTATTTAAGGTTTCTAAAACAATATGAAATCCCGTTTTTCCCGCTAGAAGGAAAACAAATGAAAATGGATTCAAAACAAATCGGATTTTAAGAATAGTTCTCTCGTGATGCTTGGCTAAATATTGTAAATGTATTTGGTGTTTGTAATTTTGATTCCGCAAAAAATCATTCAATAATTCATCTCCAGAATCATATAATTTTTGATTGTTTTCATTCTGCAATTGATTAATATCAAGCAAGTTTTCTTGACCTATTGTGTTTGTTTTGCCTAAGAATGCCTTCGCAATGAATTTAAACTTCACTCCTTCAATCAATTTTTGAGTTATTTTTTCTAGATCATTGGATAGTGCCAATTGTGAAATCAATTTTCCGTTTTCAAATTCAGCGTGAATTATAGCAGTAATGTTTTTAATTTTGAGTGTCTTAGAGAAATAATCTTTTAAAACTTCAAATTCCGGCCTAATTTCAAGATTTTCAATATCAAATTCAAGTTCTGTTTTAATTTCAGGTACATTGTGTTTAAAAGCAATACTTCCGTATCTAAATTCAAGTTTTTCAAAAGAAACCTTTATTTTTTGATCAATTATGAAAGAATCTTTTGAAACAGCAATTTCCTCTTCGGGTTCATCAAATAAGGTAGCTAGTTTATCTATTTTTCTGTAATAGGTATTTCTCTTCAGAAACATTTTGTTTAAGTAATCAATCTTGATGTCTCGATAATCGTAAATAGTTGGAGCTATTTCCGATCGTTGGACTCTACCGATGTATTGAATTAATTTACCTTCAAAAGAAAAAGGATAAACAAGAAATAGACAATTGGTGTTTTGCAAATCAGTTCCTTCACCAAAGAATTGCCCAGTGGTGATTAATACTTGATAATTTCCTTCCTTTAGTAATTTCCATTTTGAGTTTTTGGCACTTTCAGAATCTTCACCACTTAAAGTGATCACTTCGTAAGATTGTTTTAAATATTGATTTAGCGAGTCAATATGTTCTTTACGTTCTGTAATAATAACAACTTTTTTGTCAAATTTCAATTCATTAATCACATCTTCAAGAATTGATTTGTTTCGAGTAGAATCGTGAACCAGAATTTTTGATAAAGTTTCAAATTTGTCTGTTTTTGAGTTGAATGGCACATCAAGTTCAGTGTTGCGAATGATAATTTTTGGTCTTTTAGATGTGCTTATTTCGTTTGATTTTATTTCAGCAATTACTTCGCCTAAATGAATAAAAATAAGTTTACTGTCATTGTATTTTCGAAATGGCGTTGCTGTTAAGCCATATAAATAAAAGGTTTGTAATTTTGAAATTGCATTTCTAAATGTTTCAGCAGGGATATGATGACATTCGTCCACAATGATAGTTCCGAAAGCATTCAAAATTTTTCCGGTATCAGGTTTATCTAATTCTTTTGATAAACTCTGAATCATAGCAACAGTTATTTGCTTACCGATTTTGGTTTTACCTTGACCTATTTTTCCAATTTCATTTTTTGGAATTCCAAGAAAAGTTTCAATTCTTTCAATCCATTGGTCGGCAATTTGTTTGCGATGAGTGATGATTAATGCTGGTTGTTTTTTATCTGCAATAATTTTTAGCCCAACAATAGTTTTTCCTGAACCCGGCGGTGCCACAATAATTCCTAAATCTTTTTTTTCAATCGCATTAATCACTATTTGCTGATGTCCTAGGAGTTGTGTATTGAATAAAAATGAAACTTCTTTTAATTTTCTCCTTTCATCCTTGAAATCATATTCAATTTTATTGTCTCTACAAAATCGAATTATTTTACCAATAAAACCTCGAGGAATAATTACTTCGTTTTCCGTTTCTTCAACTAGTTTGAAATAACGTTCTGTCCCAAAAGTATTTTTTCCAATTTTCTTTTTGACTAAAAATTCCGTATTTAGAAAATTTAATTCTTCTTTCAGAAAATTAATTAATGCAGTTGAAATGGCAAAGCGATTAATTTTTATGTCGTTTGCTAATCTTATAGTTAATTTTTCATTGTGTGATTTTGGAACAATCGAAGCAAGAATATCTTGTTGTGCATTATAAATTTGATGTAGTTCATCAAGTTTTATTGTCGAAATTTTTTGAATATTCTTTATAAAATCCCATTGATTCGGAATTGGTTCTAGACTTTTCACATCAATAAAACAACTGTTTCCTTGTTCGTAGGTTTTCTTATATAACGGAAGAGCTATCAAATTGCCAAATCCTTTTCCGGACAAAAAATCCTGATTGGGAAACATTCTGTCAAAGCTGGAGCTCTTGTCAAATAAAGAAAAAATTCCTGTTTGCTCTAAAATTGAAATGAAAACCTTTCGGCTTTTTATCGCTGGATAAGGTTGCTCAAAAAATATCCAAACGTGTCCGCCTTTACCCGAACGAGAACGTTCCAAATAGGCAGGAATTCCCTTTTCATTACAAGCATTTATAAATTTTTTGCAGTCTTCTAACCAATCAACTTTATCAAAATCGGCAACAATAAACCAAGAAGTATTGTCTTTAAGCAGCGGATAAATTCCAATATGCTGTTCGCCGTTTAAGTGTTTTTCAATTTCCCTTTCAGAAAGTAGTAAATGCTCCTTATCCAAATAATTTTGAAAAGTGCCACCATTCATTTTATGAACTCGGTAACGGTATGGGTCATATAAATAGGCTGGCATATAGCCACTTTTGCTTCCTTTTTCCCATCGAACAGCAAACACATCTTCTCTTCCTGTAAAAACAGATTTAAATAGTTCAATGTTATTTATGGGGTTTGATTGCATAGTTTATATTATTCAAAAATTTATTTTTAAAGAAATCAAAAGTGAATTAATTGCTAGATCTGCAGACCATTTTTGTGTGTTGGATATAATATATGTTGCAATTTATCAAATGCTTCTTTGTGCTTTTGAGTGGGCATCTTTTCAAGATTTATCATTTTCCAAAGCACAGAAGGAAGGTTAGCAATTACGGAAACATTTTCCATTTCAAGTAAATCCCAATCAGGAGTTTTGTTTTTGAATGACAAAAGAAATCTCTTTTCATTGTCTGTCATTTGAAAATTGATTTGGTGAATTAGATTTTCTCTAGCTTCTTCCAATTGTTCTAGAGGAACATCTACTTCAGCCATTTGTTTAAACTCTGTTTCATAAATTTCAGTAATATCTTTTCGATTTGGAGCTAATAGTTCTGACATTGGTCTTTGATGACTTATTAGAAATATTAAGAATGTTTTTCGTAAATTATCTGTTAGCCCTTCGTTTTCGAGAAGAAATTTTACATCAAATAAATCTCTCGGATGTTGTCTGTCTAAAGCAGCACATAATTTACCCGCATATAAATCGGGAAGTGATACTACTTGCATTTCTACATATCCAAATTCTCTTTCTACTTCTTCTATAGCTTCCATTCTTTCTTCTGGAAAAACCGTTCCTCTGATTACCGGAGATAATTCTACTTTAATGCGTACTTCTCCTTGACTTACAATTAAGCGTAGTGCATCGCTTTGTTCGTGAGCATCTTGTACTTTACTTCCAGGTATTTTTTGCTGAATCGATTTACTTATTCTTGATAAAGCTGCTCTAATATTTATCAAAGCTGTTTCTCGATCATCCATTGGTATGTATAGTAAATCGATGTCAACCGAAAGACGAGGAAGTGCTCTGTAAAATAAATTAATTGCTGTTCCTCCTTTTAGCGCAAAACATTTTTCGGTGTCCACTAACGGTAGAACACGAACTAAAAGTTGTACTTGTCTGCGGTATATATTGTTTGCATCTATAGCCATTCTGGAACTGTTATTTTATATTTATTATCTAATTTTCCACCTTTTATCAGCATTCTGTTTCCAGAACCTAATGTTATGTTTTCTCGATTTATTTTACTCAACCAAACATAATTTTGACGGTCTGCAAACCAAAAGAAAAGCCGTTTTACTTTCACATTTTGACAGCATTCCAGGTTTTTTTGGAGATTTCTAGGCGATAATGTTGTTAGCCCCTGCATTAATTGATCAGCGTGTTCAAAAGTTATTTTTTGTGGCACGTCTAATAACACTTCTAAATATGCCCTTTCTGGTGAAGATATGATCAGTTTTCTATTGTCATTATCCCAATCTCTCTCTACTGTAAAAGGTTGTAATAGTTTGTTTTCTTCTAATTTTTTGGCAAATAAACTGTTGGTAGTATGTCTTACAAATTTTACATTCAAATCTAAATTTGTAATCCATTCAGGTAGTACATCATTTCCAAATAAATGCACTATTTTATATTCTGATAATGACAAGTAATGTGATAATCCCTGTATTTCAAGTGCAGTTAAACCACCTACAACAAAATCTGTTTTCAAGATTGACTGCAAAGAGAAAACTACTGACTGCCAAGATATTTTACTGGCATTTCTAACATAAACGCCCTTACTTATGGATTCTAGTTGGTTACTTTTTACCAAATTGTCTATTGCGTGACGGGTTAAGTTGTTTTCCGTAAGCCACTTATGAGTGGTTACTAAACCCTCGGGCATTATTTCGTACAACTCTTTTCTTCGCATTACATTTACAGCCATAATTTAAAAGTTTTGCTAATTACGGCGTTAATCGCCGTTATACAAATATAATATAAATTATTTTATTTGCAAAATACAATAATAACGGCGATTATCGCCGTTATTTATAATTTTATTAAACTTTGTAATTATTGTCATTTTTATTATAAACGTAGTTTGTAGATTCGTCATTGTAATTTAATTCAAAAGGATTCACAAATTTTTAGTTGCTTATCCAACATTTTTTTTCAATGATCCCTTAAGGTTCGAATGGCATTTTCAGTAAAGAAACTTTGGGGCATGATGGAGGAGCCAAAAAAGGAAAATAAATTTTCGAACAAAAAAAACTCCAATATCAAATGACTTTGGAGGTTTTTAAATTATGGTGTATCAGGTTCACAGTCGAACACTTAATACCTGTTTTGACTTTTTTTGAAACTATAAAAGAATATTTTAAAAATTGAGAATGTTAAAAAAAATATGTTTCCAAGTTTTATGCTTAATCCTATTTTTAAGACTAGTGTCAACAAATAGACTTAAAAGTTTTGAAAAAAAACAAAGCCACTGTCATCCAGTGGCTTTGTTTGTCTTTTATGTGGGCTGTCAGGGACAACAATCGAACTCCTAATACCGATTTTGACTTTTTTTCAAAGGTTATACGTTTGAAATTAATTGACAAAAGTAAGTCTTTTATCGCATATTACTTTGTAAAAAAATATCGAATTCAGCATTTTCTCTTTTTATAGATAAAGCGATACATAGCGTTTGATCTTTTGGTGATGTGGCGGATTAAGGAAGCACAATTTTTTGGGTAAAATACTAATTTTATAAGTACAAAACCAACTTAAAAGTAAGTAATTCTGCAATATTCCCAAGCAGTTATCCCTCCTTCTTATTTTTTCAGTGGTTGTTAGTCTGTTTATTCTCGTGTCGTTTTGATTTTGGAAAAAACTGCAAAGATGTTATCAGATGCGGTGGCTTATACTTTTTCTAATTTTAAGATTTTCCATTTGTCTTCAGAAAAAATTGCTGTTGCTGTAATATTACAATTCACTGTTATTTTATTTTCACTTAAAAGATTTTTATGTTTTAAGTGAAAATAAAATAAAATCGAGGGTTACCTTTTTACTGTTCCCTTATTAATGAGTATAAACAAATAAACATTAACAATTTTAAATTTACTTATTATGAAAAATTTACTTTTCCTTATCGCTTTTTTATTTACTACAGTTTTATCTTTTGCCCAAGTTTCCGTTAGAGGATATTACAGAAGTAATGGCACATATGTTCAACCGCATCAAAGAACAGTGCCAAATTACACCCGAAATGACAATTATAGTACCATTGGAAATGTGAATCCATACACTGGAGAAGCAGGAACAAAACCGAGAGACGGTTACACGACGACAAGAACTACTTCTAGTAATTACAGTGCTCCAACTTATAGCAATACTAGTACTTATTCGGCTCCTACTTATACTCCCACATATACAGCACCTACAACAACTTATTCAACTCCAAGTTATAGTACATCTCCAACCATCTATACAGGGCCAAGAGGCGGAACGTATTATATCAACAGCAACGGAAACAAGTCATACGTTAACTAAAATTAAAAAAAAGCTCTAAATCAATTATTGTCAATCTCTTGCCAACTGTTAGCAAGAAATTTAAAAATTACTTAGCATGAAAAAATTACTCTTCTTATTTGGCATCTTCTTATTATTTTCCTGTTCCAATTCTGATGACAATACCAATTCTTCTAATTCAGATTTTCATCCTCCAGCTTGGATTCAAGGCGTATGGGAACAACAAAGCAGTCTCCCAGGAGTCGCCGGTGTAACATTTAGCTTCTCAACAAATGATTTTTGTTTCACTAATTCAGGCATTGCCAAACAATGCCAACAGGATTACGTAAATCAAATGAGACAACCTGGCAATTCTGTTACTGTAACAGAAACTACTACGGAGACTACTTATACTGCCGAAATAAAGTATTATGCAGGCCAATCAGTGATTTATTCGTTTAGAAAATTGGCCAATAATAAAATTGAATGGACAGCTGTTAGCGGTTCCGTTTTTATTAAACAGTAAGTCTGTAAACAATAACAATCTCTCGAAATAATTTGAGAGATTGTTATTGTTTTTATTCTAGGCCATAAAGGTGATTCTTTCTGTAATTGGGGCTTAATCAAAAAAATAATTCTTATTTTGTGACGATTAAATACGACTTGCAAAATATTCTATAAATGCCACAAATTACTACAACAAAGTTTCAACATTTGACAGATGCTGAATTAGTAAAACTGATACACCAAAATCAAGATTACCTCGGAGAAGTTTACAAGCGATGTAAATCGTATAGCATTCAGTTTATGCGAAAAATGACCCATGGAACGAAAAGCGATTATGAACTGGATGATGTTTTTCATGATTCGATGTTGGTTTTGTATGAAAAAATCATCAAAGGGGATTTTGAATTAACCGCATCCTTACAAACTTATTTGAATTCCGTTTGCCGTTTTCAGTTGTTAAATAAATTGGGCAAGGAGAAGTTGTATTCTGATTATGACGCTGATGGTAGAAAAGATGACGACGATGAAAATCCAATGGGTTATAAATCCAGTATTACCGATTCTTTGGATGAAATAGAAGACCCAAAGGAATCGCAATTTACGGCAATTGAACGTGCTTTATTGACGATAAAAGAAGCTGGAGGTCATTGTTACGAAATGCTGACTTTATTTTGGTACCATAAAAAATCAATGAATGAATTGACCCAGCATTTTGGGTACAGTAATTCTGATAATACTAAAAACCAAAAGGCAAAATGCCAAAAACGATTAGAGAAAATAGCTTTTAATGTATTGAATGCTTAGAAATGAAAACAGCTATTGAAATTGTAAAAAATATCGTTTTCCCCCAATTGGAAAAAGATCCAAAGTTTTCCTTGGAAAAATGTGATGCCGTTTTTTGGAAAAAATTAACTACCGGTTTATTACATATTGATGAAGACACAAAGCCGGTTTATGTTTCTATTTATAGTTTAGAATTATCTGATCCTGAAAAGGTAATATCTAAATTATCCGTTTTTTATTCGAAATTCATAAAAGATTTGGCCGAAAGTTATGTGTTAGGACGGTCGTCAGGAGCAACGGAATATTTGCTTAAAACCGGTAATGCAATTTTTTTAAAGGAAATACAGTTTTTTCAAACATTGGAACAAGCCATTAAAAAGGTGGAACGACAACGAATAAAGGAAGATTTGCCAAATTCGTATGATCGCCTGGCTTTTGAACTCTCTGAAGATGACATTATCCGTGTTGCGAAAAAACAAGGACGTGAAGACTTGAAAGCTAAGTTTAAGCAATGGGATAGCGAATTAGAGGAACAAGATTCTGTACCTGTAATTTCTATGTTGACCAATGAAAAAGAGAAAACGAAAGTCATTTCTTTGTCTTGGATGAAATATGCCAGTATAGTTGCAATTTTTATTATTGGATTTATGATTTGGCAACCTAATAAGTTATCTAATGAGAACCTTTTTTCCCAATATAATTCTGACGAATCAATTATCCAGTCTATAGATTATCAAAAAATGGCAACAATTTCTGAATCAGGAGACGTAAGAGGAGGAGAAATCTTATTCCAAAATTATACAAAATCAGAAACTGATGAAGCAATGGAAGCGATTGAGTTGTTTAAAAACAACAATTTTGAAAAATCAAAACAATTGCTGATTACTTTAAACCCTAAAGAAAAAAACAATCAGCTTTTATTGTTTCTAGCAATAGCCCAATTAAAAACAGATGAAGTAAATCAAGCAGTTTCTAATTTAGAATATCTTAGTACAATAGCCAATTATGAATTTGCAGATGAAGTAAAGTTTCATTTAGCTTTGGGCTACATCAATCAAAACGAAAAGAGGAAAGCAAAAGATTTATTAATTTCTCTAGTTCATACAAATAGTAAATATTCAAATACAGCACAGGAAATTTTAGACAATATGAGATGGTTTTAAATCTTGATTATGTTAAAAAGAAAGCTACTACTATTTTAAATCTATTAGTATTTCTGTTTGTAATGTATTTGGTTATCAACTTTTTATATTTGATATGGTACATTGCTAATCCAGAAGGTTTTTGGGGATTCAACTATTTTTGGGAGTTATTGCGAATAGCTATTTTTGCACTATTCATATTAGTTTTTGTAATCATCATTATTGGTTTATTGATTTCCTCATTAATTTCAATTTTAAAAAAACAAGCTAATAAGAAAGAATTCATACAACTATTTGGAGTTTTATTATTGGGGGTAGTTATGTCTATTTTTAACTATTTTTATTCTTCAGGTTTTTCATTATATATCTCGAAAAATCTTTCTGATAAATATAGTAATCTTAATAAAACAGAAGAATATTTACAAGAAGGTGATAAAAATTCAGCTTTTGAATATGCAAAGTCATCCTACGAAAAAGAGACAAATAGGAGTGAAATACCAAACTATCTTTTTCTTACTAAGCTATATAGTAAATCGAATTTTGACAGAAAACAAAAACTAATAAACAAATATTCTGCATTAGTCAGCTATGCTCATTGTTTAAAGTCAGACCAAAAATTTATTTTAAAATCTGAATCGTTATTTAATGCAGGATTGGAATTGGTAAATTCTGATTTGTTAAAACAGGAGAAGAATAATTTAGCAATATTTCCAACTCTTTCATTGGCCGAGATTAATTTGCAAAAAGGAAACTATATCAAGGCGGAAAATTATTTCAGCAAACTTAATGAGCTAAATAAAAACTCTGACCAAGAAGATGTTTATTATATCATAAACAGCAACATGCTCTTTGGTGATCAAGCTTTAAGGGTTGGAGATATATCTAAAGCTATGAGACTTCAATTAGAAAATCTTACGCTTTATGAAAAAACGGATTTAAGTAAAACTTCATCTAATTATTTAGGCCTCCTTTTGCTTGCCACGGCAAGTGAATTATATTTTCAAAATTTTGAAAAAGCTTCTGGTTTATTATTAAAATCCATTCCTATTGCTGAAAAAAAACAAAAGAAAGCAATTTACAGTCTGTATTTATCTACAAAAGCTAGCTACTGTTATTCTTCTGCATTAAACAATCGTGGAAATGAAGCAATTATAGATAAAAACTGGTGGCAAAAAGTAAAAGGATTCTTTTCAGATAAGCCAAATTTGAATGACGAACTATTTAAGGAATCCGAAAATTGTTTTAAAGAATTAGTACAAATAACCAAAGAAAAATCAGGAGGAAATAGTTCTGAATATCTGGTGTCTTTGAATCAATTGGCTAGTTTTTACGGTAGCATAGGAAATTTTCATTTGGCACAAAAAAATTACAATGAAGCTTTGTCTATTTTAAAACCGAATAAAGAAATAAATAAAGATCTGTATTATAGTACTTTATTGAATTCGACATCTGTTGAATCGAATAAAAATGCAAATCAGTCTACTCTTGAAGAACTTGAAAAATATTATTATCAAAAATTAACGGATAACTATTTTTTTCTTACCGAAGATGAGAAAGTGAGTTTTTCAATAAATACTGAAAGAAAATTTGAGATAATAAACAGTATTTACATTAATGTAGGGAATGAAAAATCAGGAACGCATTTGTATAATAATACTTTAGCTTTAAAGAACATTGCCTTGTATTCCAATCAAAATATTCGATCTTATTTGAATGTTGCTAATTCGAATTTAAAAAAGAGCTATCAAAGTCTTTTAGAAGAAAAAGAAAAATTGCTTCATACTAAATCGAAAGAAATCGAATATAATTTAAATAGAAAACAAAGAGGCTTAATAGAACAAATAGCATCTGATTCAAATTATCACTTTATAGATCCAACTGCAATTAAATGGGAAGACATTAAGAATTCACTGGATGAAAAAGAAATTGCTATCGAAATAATAAATGTTCCAGTAAACAAAACAGGAAAGAATGACAGAGGTTATTTCGCATTGTTGATAAAAAACAATTCCAATTTACCAGAAGTTATTCCATTATTTTTGGAAAGTGAATTGTCAAATATTCTAAATAAGAAAGGTGACACTAAAGAAAGGATAAATTCTATTTATCTAAAAAACAAAGAAAAATTAAGCAATTTGATTTGGAAAAATATTGAGAATAAAATCTCCAGCAATGACAAGATTTATTTATCTGTAAGTGGCCTGCTCCATTCCATTTCATTTCCGGCATTATTGAATGAAAAAGATATTGATATTACTTATTTAGGAAGCACAAAAGAACTTATAGAAATAAAAAAAGGAACTTCAAAAAAGTACAGTATCGCATTATTCGGAAACATAAATTATGGTGAGAACAAAAACCATGAGAATTTAAAGTCACAAAACAGAATTGGGTCAAATAAATTAAAGTATACTTTTTTGCCATACTCTAAAAACGAAGTTAATCGGATAAAGTCAATTTTTGAAGCTACGGCTGAAAAGAAAGTTTCAGTTTTCTCCCAGAATGTCGCTTCTGAAGAAAATTTCAGAAAACTTAATGGTCGTAATTTTGATATCATCCATATTGCTACCCACGGATTTTATAATGCTTTTGGTAGTGTGTTTAATGGGTTGGATGATAATAGTATCGATAATGTTCTGCTAAAAAGTGGTTTGATTTTTTCTAATGCAAACAATAATTCTACAGATACTAAAAATGATGGAATATTAAACTCTTTTGAAATTTCACAAATGGATTTGTCGAATGTTGATTTAATTGTTTTATCTGCTTGTGAAACAGGTTTGGGTTCTATTAAGGGAAGTGAAGGCGTTTTTGGACTTCAAAGAGCATTTAAATTGGCTGGAGCAAAATCTATGATTGTAAGTTTGTGGCAAGTTCCCGATAAATCTACTTCTGAATTAATGGTGCATTTTTATGAGTTTTATTTGAAGGGTTTTTCAAAAAAAGAATCCCTTAAAAAAGCGCAGAATATCATAAAAAGTAAATATCAATTGCCTTATTATTGGGCTGGATTTGTGTTGTTGGAGTAAATTTTTATTTTTTTATGGGTTACCTTTTGAAGCATTTGGTATAAATAGAAAAATAATAAACGCTTTTACCTTAAAAGCATAATCTTTTAATTTTTTTAAAATATGAATACCTCTGAAATAATTTTAAAGTTTGAAAACAATATTCAAACACTTTCGATTAACCTAATCGCAATTGATTTTACGACCACTATTGTCCGCAATCATGGTATTATCAACAATCAGTCTCACTTGTTTTCTATAAAACACGAACAGTTAAATACTGTTTTGGATTTAACCGAAATCACACCCTTTCAATTGATTTACTTTAACGAAAATAAGGAATTTATCGGAGGCTCATTCAGTTTGGGAAGTCCTGAACATCTGTTTTCTATTCAAACAACGGCAAAACATATTTTATTAATCCCTTATAAAGAAAAGATTGAACTTGATAAGCTTCTCAATTTTTCGTTTAATTAAATTATTTCCTTAATAAAAATTAAAAATATGATTGACGAGAAAAAAGAAGATGTTTTTAGAACTTGGGATCAATTTATGTTGTTGCTTGAAACAACAAAATTGATTTCATTTAATAATCCTATCCTAGTTGAAATTGAACTCATCCAATCCGAAAAAAAGAAAAGGTGGGAGCAATTTTATGAAAGAAAAACATGGGAACCTGTTTTGGATTCAATTACTTCCGAACGCGCTAACGAAATACATATTGAATTGTTATTGAAATGGGAGGAACTTGTGATACATTCTTTTTTGTATCTTCAGGAAGCAAGAAAGAGAGGTGGTACAATTGGGCATAAAGTAGGCCCTATATGGTCATTTCAGAAAGAGCAAAAATTGAAATACGCAGAATTATTGCTTAAAATGAAAAGTAACACTGTTTAAAAAAAATAAAATGAATAGAGTAATTGAATATACAAAATCTCTCGCGGAACCGTTTCAACGATATGTAGATATTGGATGGAGCGAACTTACTTATGATTTCGATTTATTGAATATTTATGACCGCGAACAATCTTATCTTGATTGGTATAATGAATTAAAAAAATGTTCTCTAGGCTACCAAATATCAGTATTAAATTTTCTTTTATCTGAATTTGACGGAAGCAAATCCGAATATGATTTTGTGACAAAATTAAACAGCAGGATATCTGATAATTTTGATTTATTAAAAAGGTTCAATAATAAATGGTTCGACGAAGATGCTCCATTATTTAAGGGTTTAGACTTTGGATATTATGATAAAGCAGATGAAATAATTGAATCAACAGAAAACGAAGACGGCATAAGATTGCAGGTTAAATTTGAAGATGGTTCTCTTATGAAATTCTTGGATGATAATGATCAAATCTGCTCGTATTATATTTTAGAATCAGAATTCGAAGATTTTGAACGTGAAGTTGAGAGTTTTATTAAACTGTTTGGATAAAATAAGCTTTTTTAATTAATTATTCCTAGGTGGGTTTTATGATGTTGGAGTAACTTACAAGATTCTTAAAATTCATTATCTTCCAAAAAAACAGGAAAGCGGAGAATATGTTTCGGTAAAAACAGAAAATACATTTTGGTAAATAGCCGTTAATGTTGTCTACAACGTTGCTATTATTTTAATTATCAAAGAATTTGCATCAACATATTCAATAATCTATATTAATTGTACCATTTTCCGTTGGAAATTTTATTAAATTGTGCTTCATGTTTTTTGCTTTAAATGTAATAAAAGTATTATTAGGAAAATATCAGTCTATTCTAAGTACAGCCATAAAAATATTTTTTCCAATAAAATAAAAAATTAGCTAAAAAATACTGCTTTTGACATACTAATTTCCAATATTGGAGTAGTATATTTTTAAACCAGTAATTTTAGTCAATTCTCTTAATTGTGAAGTATCATTAATTTGATTATCATTTAAATGTATCATAATCAAATTGGTCAAAGCTTTCAATGGTGTAAGATCAATTATTTGTTTACATTCCAATCTTAACCGAGTTAAATTGGTCAAAGATTTCAGTGGTGAAACATCAACTATTTTATTATTACTTAAATTTAATTCAGTCAAATTGGTCAAAGCTTTCAACGGGCTAACATCAATTATTTGATTATCATACAAATCTAATTTAGTCAAATTGGTCAAAGCTTCCAATGGAGAAACATCAACTATTTTATTATAATACAAATCTAATCTAGTTAAATTGGTTAAAACATTCAATGGTGTAACATCAATTATTTGGGTCTTGGACAAACTCAAGCGAGTCAAATTGGTCAAAGCTTTCAATGGTGTAAAATCAATTTGATTATATTTATAATCATCATATTTATTATTATAACTCAAATCTAACACAGTCAAATTGGTCAAAGCTTTCAATGGTGAAACATCAATTATTTTATTTTGATACAAATCTAAAACAGTCAAATTGGTCAAAACATTCAATGGTGAAACATCAACTATTTTATTTTTACTCAAATCTAAATTGGTCAAATTGGTCAACGCTTTCAATGGAGTAATATCAATTATACTAAGATGACTCAATTTTAAGTCGGACAAATTGCATAAATTTTTCAATGGCGTAAGATCACGTATACCACCATGCCTAGTATTTCCACTCAAATCTAACACTGTCAATTTGGTTAAATCTTTCAAAGGAGTAACGTCAAATATTTCATTTTGATTTAATTTTAAGTCTGTCAATTTAGTTAAATCTTTCAATGGAGTAAGATCAATTATTAACTTTTCAGTCAAATCTAACACAGCCAAATTTCTCAAAATCTGTAGCAATTCAGTATCTGATTGGGCTTTTTCAACTCCAAGCAAATATTTCCATTTGTCATCCAGACTATTAAACCATTCTTTTCGGGCGGATGCCCCTCTCTGGCTGTCTTCGTATATAAGATTATCGCTATCTACGTTTAATAACCCTAATAATTTCTCTCCAATAGTAATCTGTCTTTCAAAATTAGCCAGGGAGTTATTAATTGGAATTATTTGATTCTTGTTATTCTCCATAACTGACTTTTTCGTATTTATTTTTTAAAGCTTCCAAGACACTGGCATATTTTTGTTTAGAGTTTAGAAAATGAGTTTCCCAATCATCCAAATTCGAAATTTTTTGATATGTATCGCTTAATTTTAATTTGTGAAGAGCTTCTTCCAATGCTTTTCTTTTTAATTCTAATTCCTGTTTTACTATAAGCAATTTGTCTTTTTGGGTAATGGTTTCTCCCTGTGATTTAAAAATTCCTTTTTCAAGGTTTGTTAATATATCATTTACTTTTTCAAGATCATTATTGTCGTAGGCTGTTTTTAGTTCTGTAAAAACTCTTTGTGCTTGTTCTTTTTGTTCATCGGTTACTTTATCTGGGTGACACAGTTTGGTTGCTCTACGGTAGTTTTGTTTTAGCTCTTTTAGCTTATCCTCTGTAAGTTCAAATGGTTTTGGCCCTTTTAAATTTTCTTCATGTGCTTTGGAAAAATCATCGTAATCATTGGATGCTTCATCGTATTCTTTTTGTTTTTCCTCGTTATTTTTGTCTTGTTCAACATCGTATTTTGCCAATTGTTTTTTTAGAAGAAGTATTTTTTTAATCAAATCACCAAGCTGTATATTGTACTCAGATTGGTAGCCAGAGATAAGTTTTTCTATATCTGTTTTTTCATCCTCTAAACTTGAAACTTGGAATTCCAATCCTCTAATTTCCAATTGCAAAGCCGGAACCATAGGATCATTGTAAATTGCTATTTGTTTGTATTTCCGAGTAAATTCTTGAATTGCATTCACAGCATTACTATATTCTCTCTTTTTACAAAGATTTAGAATCGAAATAATTGTAGTTATTTTTTCATCATCTGCTTTTTTGGGTAATAAACTTTTGATTTTATCAGACTGATAATTTATATCTTCTTCGTCTTCCAATCGAATAACATTTAGCAAGGTTTCTAATCGGATAATAACCTTTCCCCAATCGACTTCAGTATTTTCTTTGTTGAAATACTTATTGATGATTTTATCAAATTCCTGATTAAAATCTAATATTAAATTATCATCATCTTCAATAACGGTAATACTTTCGTGATTTGACTTTGCTTTTTGTGTCCAATTATAAGAGCCTGTAATAAGAACATGATTGTCAATTATACAGAATTTATTATGCATTAAAGCTTCATATCTATAGCCTGTACCTATCCAATAAACATGTCCCCCACTTTCTTTCAGTTGTCTGAAATTAATGTTACTATCTTGATTTATCTCATGATTAGCAATTATTAATTCCACATCAACTCCACTTTTTGCTTTTTCACAAATTAATTGAAATAATCTTTGGTCAGTAAACCAGGCTACAGCAAGGCGAATACTTGTATCAGCTTCTTGCAATCGGATTTCAATTTGTTTATGTATTTTTTCGAAGTATGCTTGTGATTTCATATTCTTGTTTTAGGACTACTTGTTCTTTAACAGGTTATTACATTCTGTTAAAGAAGGATCTGCTTTTGTTATTTCTTTTTGAATCTGCTTTTTTTCTTCTTTAAATATATCAATTCCTTCGTTGAGCAAATACTTTTCCAGTTTCTCGTAAAGTTCTATTTTATCTTGTATCAGCATGAGTTTAGTGTTTTTAAAAGTACCGAATATTAATATATAATCTAATTTTTAGATTGTATTTTTTGACAAAATTTCTAAATTCAACATCACTGAATAAAAAGGCTCAAAATCTTCTAATTACACTCAAAAACTCTTTAACAATTTGTTATATTTCCTGATATCGATCGGATTTCACATTGGAGGGTTCAACTAAATATAATCCTCTATTAATTTCCAACCTGATAGATTGTAGGTTTTTACTTTTTTGATAATAGAATATCTTTACTTTTAAATTTAGAGTGTAATATTTGGATCAATCATTTCGGATTGTTCTAACATAATGGTTTCGTCTGAAAAGACGATTACCACTCTGTTTTGCTGGAGCAGTTCCATCAAAATTTCTATCAAACGGATAATCGCTTTTTTCAGCACTGTTTCCTCAATTTGGAATTTTGGATATTGAATAAAATCCAAAGAAACGGAGAGCTCTTCCTGTCCTAAACAAACAATTTCGCATGTCGTTATTTTAGTACTCAAAACAACGTCGAACTCCGTTTTTATTTGTTTCTGAGCTGTCAATAATGCCATTTTGAAATCGCTAATTGAGATCAATTCATTCGAATAGCCTTTAATTAGTCCAATGGTTGCTTGGGCTGTAAAAGTTTGTACTGTAATTGAAATGTTTTTATTTTTATATTTTAGGAAATGAATTAATGATGTTTTCATAACAATTTAAAAGTTATATTTTTGAGTATAAACTAGCGAAACAGGTTTATTTCTTTCTCCACATACAAATGCTAATTGACCATACTTTATTGCCAATTCATTGGCTTTTTCTTCTGTACAATTTTCTATGAAAAAACTATCTTCTTGCCATTTTTTATCTTCGGAAATACCTACGCCTATTTTATATTGTAAGTCCAAAGCCATGATATCTTCCTCTAATTCTAAATTTCTACGTTTATTTTCTGCCTCAGAAAGAATTTTCGGTAATGGATTCCTAGCTGTGAGGAATACCCAAGAATTCAAATAATTTAATTCTGGTATTGTTTTAGCGATTCTTACATCAATTATGGGAATGCTCAGGATTCTAAAAGTTGTATTTAGAAAGGCCAGATGTATATTTTCTATATTCATACAAATAGTTTGGTTTTTAATGAAAACATCATAAGTTATTTGTGCTCAAATTAACAATTCAATTGTTTTCTTATCGATTAATAGCAAAATACAAGAAAAGGTAACCCAAAAATATTATCTTTTATCCTTTACCACTTTATCGAAAGCAATTAAGTTTGGAATAACCTTTTATCAACCCAATTGTTGCTTGAACATTAAAGGTTGGAGCCGTAATTGGAAGGCTATTGTTTTTATCTTCTTCGGGATGATTAAAAGATGTTTTTATATAATTTGTTGGGTAATTTAAATGTGGTTATCCAAGGGAGTTTAGCTTGTTCATTTCTTCTTTATCCAAAAAGCCATTACAAACACCAAACTCTATTAATCGGTCTTCATCAAAGTCGAAATAAAATGCTATGGACAGGCCAAAAATTACATTTTTATATTTTAAATCCTTTGTGTATTTGTAAGTCCAACGATACGCTTTTACTGTTTTCCCAATTTTACAAAACATGCATTTCGAATCGAATTGTTTCACGCCTAGTAGTTCTGTTTCTTTATGCAGGTTGTTCCAACTTTCCATACGGCTTAAAATAGTGCTTAAAACTTCCTTATAATCTTCCACAAAGGATAAATCATAAGTAATGAAAAGCTTTGCAAACAAAACTGGCTCCATCGTTTTACATGCAATTTCCAAATCGTATAAAAATGCTTTAGTGATTTCTGCTGTAAAATATTCTCTGTCTAAAATAATTGTTGTGTTGCTCATGTTTTCTTCTTTTTATGGATTTCAGATCTAACTTTTTCAATTAATACCGAATTTCATAAAAGGTAACCCAAACATGTAAATTGTTTTCAAAATAGGAATCCATTATTTTTTTATTTCAATTGAAATTTCCACAACTTTTTTAGAACAATTTTATTCTAAAAAGAAATAAGTAATTATGTGTTAAGTCGTAATTTAAATAGAAGTATTATTTTGAGATCCAATCTAGGAATATTAATTTATAAGATTATAAGGGTTTAAGACGCTATAAGCAAAGTTGTTTAGCAAAAAAGCTCTAATAATCATTTTTTAATGATTATTTAAAAGTGGACGTTTCCTTAAATCAAATGAACAAATCAAAGAAAAGAAACGTACTTTTCAAACAATACTACTTTTAAAATCCACAAAATTCTGACTCTTTTCAGGAAGATTTTTGGGAGATCTATAGGGAATAATGGTAATCAAAAACTGTCTAATTTTTTGCGCTAACTAGAGTAATAGTATCTGTAAGATTATGATTTGAAATATAATCCAGTATAAAATCTACAACTTCTTTTTTGTGGGCTGGTGAAGAAGAAAATGAGTTAAGATAAAAGTCTTCATTTTCATCAGAAATGTGAATTATTTCAGTGTACTTCTTAACAATTAGTGCACCTTTTAGTTTCAATACTTTAAGCTCTTCCTCATTGCCAATTTCCTTTTTCACACGGAGTTTAATAGTTTTATCCATTTTGTTAGTCTTTTATTATGATTGCAATATAAAGTAAAAGTATTCTCAAACAAAAAAAGAGACCCTGTTTAGAGCCTCTTTTTTGGAATTAATATATCTTTTATAAAAGCCTATTTCGCTTTTAGTAATTTTTCCAAATATTCGACTTTATCTTTTTCGGACTGAACCAAACGTTCGTAAAGTTCTACCACTTTATCTAGTGGATTAAAGTTACAAGTGTCTTGTCGCCCAAAATTATTATTTGCAACAGCCTCATTAAAGGTATTGAAATAATTAAACACACCTTCTTCTGAAAAATTCTTAATTGCTTCCACGCTTACGCCCAAAGCTTTTGCTACTTCCATAAGTTTTTCTTCTTCTATCGTCTCGCTGTTTTCCATAACAGAAACAGCCTGCTGGTTTGTTCCTAAAGCCTGCGCCAGTGCTTCCTGTTTCATGTCTTTTAATTCACGAATACGACTGATTTTTCGTCCTATGTGATTTGGTTTTGTTAATGTACTCATCGCTCAAAGATAATAATTAAGAATAAAAAAGTAAGTCCTATGTATGATATAGAGATAGTCTTGTACGGTACGGGATAAATTGATACGGTACTGCACAAGTAATCACTTACTTGCCTGTGTTAAACAAAAATACAATTTTTCAAATAATTATTAACTAAAAATTTAAAATTATGAATGCAATTGAATTTTCACAGCAAAAAGAGTTGAAGGAAGTAATTACTGAGCACATTAAAATATCTGCTATTTATTGTTTTGGCAGGCAGGAAACAGCTTATCGTTCGAGCAGGAAAATTTATCCTGACAAAGAACTGCAAAAAGAGCATAGTCATTTATACCTCTTAGTTTTTGTACATGAAACCAAAGAAAATGCGGGCAGTGATATTAGTGATAAAATAAAAGCAAAGACTCAAGGGGCTTTGACCGCTACTGTTCTTATACACCACGTACAGAGTCTTAAAGATCTCTGCCAAGACCAGAAGTTTTTCTTTTGGCAGATCATGCAGAACGCAGAGCTGTTACTTCAAGATATTAACAAGCCTCCTTATTTAAATATTAGCGAAACTCCAAAAAGGAATTTAAAATCCACATCGCATTATATAGCATGGAGGAAGAATAATATTGCTACAATCTGGGGCTGGGTATATAATGATGATGATTCTTCCAGTTCGGATGAAGTAAAAATGTCTGCTCTTCATCAAATAGTGGAGCAAATCTGTTTGTCTTTGATCCGTGTCTTTATAGGCTATACTCCTAATCATTTTACCTTGGAGTATTTATTTAATCTCTGCGAATACTTTACTACCATAACTGCAGACTTTTTCCCCCGACAAACCCGTGAAGACAAATCCATATTTAAACTTCTTAAGCAACAGCCTAATACATTACGTTTTAGTAAGGCTAACGATGTTGATTATTTATATTATCAGGTAGTGGAAGAGAGATGCAAAAATTTTAAAAACCAAGCGGAGATTTTGATACAAAATGAAATAAACCGACAAAATGAAGTTGAAAATGAACCCGAGATAATAAAATAAATAATATGGAAACACATAAAAATAAAGATCTAGACTATTTCATTGAAGAAATAACCACATGCGGTTACTTTACAACTTTAAAACCTGATGATAGAAAAAATTATCTGTTTAATGCAAAGATAGGCTTTGACAGATACTCTTCTATGCTTATTGCGGTACAGGATTTATTAAAAACCTGTCTGAATACTATTTATAATCATGAGAATGGAAACGCAACAGAGGTTGAAAATCCTATAATACATCTTAAAACCCTGTTAGAAATCGCTGTGCAATTATTGCCTATTAACGAAGGAGAGGCATTTGATGCAGTTCATAAGTTTGTTTTAAAAGCGAAAGAGTTTGAAAAGACTGATACATTATCACTGGATAAATAATTAATGATAAAAATAAAGATTATGGAAAAAGATAAAATCAAATTAAATGAGTTCATAGAGAACCCAGAGCATTATTTTGTATTACTCAAGCCGGCATTAGAAACAAGAAATGATATACACATTATTGAAATAAATGTGCAAGGATATAGAGACCTGTTTTGTATGATAATGGATTTGCTTAAAACAGCAAAATTTGCCTTAGACGGAATTGAAGTGAGTACTGAGAGTACTATAAATACTGAAAGATATGTTGGAAGTCTGCTTAGAATAATTGAAATGCTGATTCCATTGGAAGAGTCAGAATTACTGGACATAATTTACCTAAAACATTTAAATGAAAAAAAGAAGAAGAGTGATTCCAATTAACCTGTTTCCATTTGTAATTTTAATAAAACGGCGACTTTGGAGACGTTTTTCAGCCCCCGGCAGGGCAAGTTGTTTTGAGATGCTGAATTCATTTCAAGCATCTCAAAACACAACTTGCCGTTTTCTTTCGAAAACATTATTACCGATGGTTTTAATTGAAAGGGCTTGATGCCCTTTTTTTTGTTTTGCGGGTATTTAGGAATGTTATGTGTTATGATTGGTTGACCAAAATCAGCCTTGATATGACCGTGCAGAAATAGGATGGTATTGGCAGTCCTGACCTTAATGGGTTTACCTCTATAAATACCGGAGAAACTTAACTTCAATTCTATGCCGAATTGGAAAATATACAGATGCGTACATTAAAATTTAGATTTTTAGATGCATATTCTCATGTCTACTTGAGTATAAATGCAATTCTGTATGGACGTACTGATTTAAGGAAGTATTTAATCCCATAAGTAAATGCGCCTGTATGGCTGTACTTATGTACATACGTTTTTACAATTTTACTCTTTTACATAGGTATGCTTTTACGCATAGATATGAATGCTTCCTATGCTACATAAGTAAATAGGCTTTGATATACGGACATATATCCATATCCAACAACATAAATATATTTTCAAAAGAAACAGAAAAACCGAAAAAAAGAAAAAGAAAGCAATTTTACAGGACGGGATTCAGACTAGCAAAAAGGAAACGGAATAAGTCCCGAAGGGTGGTTTGTGAGGTACGAGCAAACCATTATGCCGTAAGCTTTTGGCTAGTCTGATCCATCACGTCCTACCTTGGTTTTCTTTTTATTATTTCTTTTGGCAGATTATAAAAATCCATGATAATTAAAAACCTGACATATACTGCCAATCAAAGTCTTAAAGTGCCAAAAAGAAGAATCTAAAAAGTCTTATAATTACCTTTTGCCTTAAAATCAAAATCATGAAAAAAGATAAGCACAAAAATCAAGAGCAGAAAAAAAAGAAAAAGCCGTTGATACTGCCAAAACCTGAGGAGGAAAAAAAGAAGGAAATTAAAAAAAAGAATAAGAATAAAACTCCATTTATGCAGGTAGACAGGGGTGGAAACATCTTTACAAATTTCTTCTCTAATTTTCTCAAACAATTTAAAAACCCAAAAAAAATAGGACTAAGCAGACTGTTAGATAAGCTATTGGTTATTAAAATTAAGGAAAGTGAAAAGAAGCCAGCAGAGAAGCATGAAAAGCCTTTGGATATAATGGGGTCTGTAAAAACGGTTTTTCGTTATGTAAACAATAATAGCAGGGACAATTTAACTCCAAGCGAAAAAGAATCATTAAGACAACGTACAAACCAGCCACTTAATATTGGCGTTAAGACCCAGCAGAGTAAAGATGAGGAATTAAATAAACCAAGAAAAACCCGCTTAGGGATTTAGGTATTCACTAAATCCAGTGATAAGGTTTGTCCTTGCGGTTGAGGTAGCAGTACATTTCTTCTTTTTGAAGTTCGGGAAAGAATTTTAAAGCACGGGCAATGGCATAATTGGGAAGGAAATAGATTTCGTCACGAATAGTTTTGATAACTTTTTCATGTCCATAAAAAAGCACGATTTCATCTATTTCATCCTGCCCTCCACGCTCTATGATACGGGCAATAATAGTCTTGTAGGCTTTCTCAAAGTCCATAGCATCTATATCGAAATCCCAAAAAAAGACCCGATCCAAATTAGGAACTCTGTTATTTTTTTTAACTACTGCCATATAGTAAAAATACGATTTTTATGCTTCTTATTCAAATTTCTATCTCCTAAATCCACGTCTTTTATTGGGTGAAGGAATTTGATTTTTTGGCTCGGAAAAATTAAAAGAAGGATTGAAAACTGCTTTTTTTAGACGCTGGGTCATTTTGTTCCAGTTGGTTTCTTTTCCTTTCAGGAGTTTAACTTTTTCTTCTCTGTCTATATTTTCATGATGGAGTAAGGAATGAGAAGCTAGTGCGGGATTTCCATTGTATTTGTTTTGGTAAGCATCTAAATAAGTTTTAAGGGGATGATGTTCCAAAAGAAAATACATATCCACAAAATCTTTTATTCTTGTGCCGTTTTGAAATATAGCATGTAGCTTCATAGCACCTATGTCATGTAAAGATACCAGTCTAATTCCCTGCTCGGTTTGAATCGCTTCCTGCCATGGATATTTATGGGCTAGAATATCTACTTTAACCTTACCTATATTTAAAAGCATTGTATTGTCAAATAGATCCCTTATTGTAACAGGATGTTGACTGCTTAAATGCGCAAGCATACATTGTACATCAAAATCCTGTGTGGAGAATAGATCCAAATCGATACTTAATCGATGTCCTATCATTAGGCTTAAGGCAGTGCCTCCTACAAGATTAAATTCCTTCAGTTTTTCATCTTTCATAAGCCTTTGGAGAAGTTCCCACATCTCCTCGGTAACTGTTTCTTTGTAGAGCATAATTTTATATTTTCAGAAAAATTAATTCTGAAAAAGTCCTGCTCTTTTGAAGTGTCCTTTGATGGCTTTATTTGACAGCGAATGTCAAATGCTAAAGGTTTAATACTAGGTTACAAATAAGCCAAATGCTTCCAAGTACTTCCAAACACTTCCAAATTGGAGTTTAATTGCCGATTCTCAGATATATTGGGTTTTAAGTAATAGCATTAATTGATGTCATGGAAAATAAAGAAACAAAGAACCCGCATAAAGGAGGCAGACCTTCTAAAATAGATCCCGCCGTTTACCGTTATTCTATAAGTCTTACTGCAGAAGAAAATACTCGTTTTCTGACTCTTTTTGAAGTATCAGGAATGCATGTAATGGCGCACTTTATTACAGCGTGTGTTTTTCAAAAAGGAATAAAAACAGTTAAGATCGATAAAGCAACAATGGATTATTATATGCGCCTGACCTCCTTTTACAGCCAGTTTCGAGCTGTTGGAGTAAATTACAATCAGGTTGTGAAGATTCTATATCAAAAATTTTCAGAAAAGAAAGCTTCTGCTTATCTGTACAAATTGGAAAAGCAGACAGCGGAATTTGCTGTTCTATCCAAAAAAATCATACAGCTCACAGAGGAATTTGAGGAAAAGCATCTAAAAAAAAAGTCTTGATATGACAGCGAAAATTCCAAGAGCAGTAGGTCTGCAATAGTATTGATTTACGTCAAATGTATGTAACATGCTTTTGAATGTACCATATATAAAGAATTGATAGGATACATTATTTTGTTTTTTTTAATTGCTGGTTAGTACAAAATATATTCTAGGTATACCTGTATAAAATTGGAAAAGGAGATCTTATAATTAGCATTTTATCAAAAGATTGTAAAGCTTACGGAGGAATTTGAAGAACAGTATCTTTTATAGTGTTTTAAGCCAAAGACAGTCACATTGTTCCATTAAAAGCAAAATAATTAAAACTGCAAAATTGTATTTTAAATTAGTTTTGGTTCCGTGAGATACACGGCGTCTTAATTAAATTTAATGATATTGATATGGAAAGTTTAAAAGATGAACAGTTTGAAAATGATGATATTGTATCAAAAAATTATGAAGATTTAGAAAGGGAAAAAGAACAGAAATTAGTAAATCTAATGATTGAAATTATTGTATCATTAACATTGAAAGAATTATATGAAGAGGGCGATTAGATATTTAAGATTTAGTCAGTTAGGGCAAAGTAATGGCTCGATTGAAAGACAGGAATTGTATACCGACCAGTACCTGCAATATAATAATATTCAGTTGGTGGATTCCTTCATCGACAGGGGTAAAAGTGCCAAGACTTTTGACCGTCCTGATTTTATAAAATTACAAGCATTCATTGCTAAACATTATAAATCAGTGGATTACCTGCTTGTAGACCAGCTTGACCGATTCAGCAGAGATGCGGGGGAAGCTATGAACATGGTTAAACAATTTCAAAAAAAATACAGTATACAGATTATCAGCGTGACCGAAGGGATAGTCTTTGATTATGATACACCAGGAAGCTTTTTCAGGGCAGGCTTGCAATTACTGCTTGCCGAAGAAGACAATATCAACAGGAGTATAAAAGTGCGTGGCGGACTCTATACAGCCCGTGCTAAAGAAGGTCGTTTTCTTACCAGAGAGAAACCTTTCGGCTATACTAAAGTTGGAGAAGGAAAACAGAGACATCTCGAAGTAAATGAGATGGAAGCTAAAATTGTCCGATTAATTTATGATATGTTCCTTCGTAATGTGCCATTATATAAAATCAAGGAAATAGCTTACCAGTCAGGTTTTGACAGAAAAGGCAATATGGCTATTGACCGTGTGCTGGCAAATCCTGTTTATGCAGGACTCGTAAAGGTTGAGTCGTTCAAGGATCTGCCAGGAGGTCTTTTTCCAGCCATTCACGAGCCAATAGTGGATAAGATAACATGGACAATGGTGCAGTCCAAAATGAAAAAGGAAGATAAGATAAAAGTAACCGTTGATGATGAGATACCATTAAGAGGCGTTGTAAAATGTCATTGCGGTACACCTCTTACAGGTGCTCCTTCCCGTGGAAAATCTGGAAAATACTTCTACTATTATAAATGCAAGCATTCCAAACATAACAATATAAGTGCTGTAAAAGCACATGAGCAGTTCTTAAACGCCTGCGACCTAATGAGTGTTTCAGAAAGACAGATTAAGGATATAAGAGATGGCAGTTATGCTTCAATTGAGCAGGAAGTAAAAACAAACAAGAAAAAGGCTGTAGACAAAAAAAATGAACTTGAAGAAATACAGCAGAGATTAAATGCTGTAGAAGAAAAATGGTTCAGGGATGAAATAAATAAAGATACTTACGAAAGATGGTATTCTACATATAGTGATCATATCCTGACTCTTACAGCATCGATAGAAAGACTCAACATAAATCAAGGTAAAGCTTTTGAGATTTTAGAAAGTAATCTGGATTTATTGGGAGATATAAGACATATCTACAACAAATCAGGTACTTTGCAGAAACGAGAGTTTGTGAACATGGTGTTCGATGGCAACTTATACTATCAAGAGGGTATATATCGAACACCTACAATGATGGAGATATTTTCTCATAATGCCAGTAAAATGGAGGAAAAAGGATATCTTTTATACAAAAAAAAGAGGGACAACATTTCTGTTATCCCTCAAAGTGGGCGATGAGGGGTTCGAACCCCCGACCCCCTCGGTGTAAACGAGGTGCTCTGAACCAGCTGAGCTAATCGCCCTATTTTACTAGGTTGCTATCATTTTGTGATTGCGAGTGCAAATATAGGCTAGTTTTTCGCTTATGCAAAACATTTCTAAAGAATTTTTACTTTTTATTTTTAAAAAATATTCAGTTTGCTGGTATTTAGTGTTTTAAAAAGTAAAAAAAATGCACTAAAAATGAGTTTAATTCTTGATTAAGGGGCTGAGAGACTAAGTTACTAAGATTCTAAGTTGGGGAACATCACCAAAAATTCGTCTAATCTATATAATCCATGAGCGATTGCGCTACAGGATTACTCTTTCTTGCTGTTTTTGGCTTCAATCCAACGAGACATGTATTTAGTACTGGTTAATGTGTGGTGCTGCAACAATGATCCGAAGAAATTATCCAAACGATGCTGTTGTAAGTTGGAGCGTAAAAATTGAACTTTGACACAAAAATCATTTTCAAACAATTCTCTTGAATACCGTTGATTGATAATGGCGATTCCGTTTTGTTGTGCAGTCTTCCAAAGTTTTTTGTCTTGGTATAATTGGATGGCAGTTTGTGTAAATTCGTCTGCATCATCAGTTACAAATCCATTCCAAGGCAGATTTCCCTGCATAGATTCGGCACCAATAGTGGTTGTAACGCTCGGTGTTCCGCATTGCATGGCTTCAATCAGTTTTCCTTTTATGCCCGCACCAAAACGCAGTGGAGCCAAAACAATTCTTGCATTTTGGACTACTTCGTTGGCATCGATAGCACGTCCTTTGATGTGAAAGCCTTCTTTGGGCTGGTGCAATTGCATTACTTTTTGGGAAGGATAAGCTCCATAAATGTTAAGATTGGCATCTGGTAATTGCTTTCTTAGCAAAGGCCAAATGGTTTCCTTCAGATACTGAACAGCATTCCAATTGGGTTCGTGAAGAAAGTTGCCTATGAAAATAAAATCATTTCTTTCCTCAAAAGAAGGAAGCTTTTCAAAAGTCTTTTCTGAAAGAGGTTCTAGTAAAAAAGGCAAATAATACAGCAGTTTTTCGTCTACTTTAAAAGTGGTCTTCAGTAACTCTATTTCAAATTCAGAAATCATCAAGGAAAGGTCGCATCTCAGAATACTGGCGATTTCTCTTTTGGCAACTTCTTCTTTTAAAGTGTCGGCTATAGTGAAATCGTGATGTGCTTTGAATGCTTTTTGTCTTGCCAATCGCAGACAATGCAAGTCTTCGGTGTCCAATATTCGTAAGGCATCGGGGCAGTTTTCAGCAACACGCCAACCGAATTGCTCTTCAATCATGAATCGGTCAAACAAAACAACAGTGGGATTCAACTCTTTGACAAAAGCATCAAAGCTGGAGCAATTCAAGGCAATTGATTTTTTGTCCACATTCAATGAAGCCAAATCAACCATGTAATCACTGTCCATAGCCGGACTGGCAAATGTAATGGCATAGCCTTGTTGCTGAAATTGATCGATCAACTGCAACATTCTACCACCTGCAGCAGAAGAATTGGGCTCTGGCCATACGAAACCAATGACTAAAAGCGTTTGAATTTGGTTCATAATAATTTGAGATAATGGTGCAAAATAATACAATTTAGATGGTTAAAGCATCATTTTAAATAGAAAATCGGCAGGAATACACTAATTTTGCAGCACTAAAATCACCTGTTATGCTTGGATTAAAATTAGTTACGGACCCACGTTGGGTAAATATTGTAGAAAGTAATATTGAAGAAATATTGACTGATCACGCTTGGTGTGAACAAAAAGCAGCTTCCAATGCCATTAGTTTGATTACTTACAATTCGGAGTTGGAAGAATTGGTAACGGAGTTATTGGTAATTGCCAAAGAAGAATTGGATCACTTGCAATTGGTACACAATTTAATAAAAAGCAGAGGTTTGACTTTGGGCAGGGAACGCAAAGACCATTATGTGAATGAACTTTTTAAATTCATGAAAAAAGATGGAAGCCGCAAAGATGCCTTGGTGGATCGATTGTTGTTTTCAGCGATGATTGAAGCCAGAAGTTGTGAGCGTTTCAAAGTGTTGTCTGAGAATATAAAAGATCCGGAATTGGCTAAGTTTTATAGAGATCTTATGATTTCAGAAGCGGGACATTACACTACTTTCCTTGGCTTTGCCAGAAAATATGTAGACAATTTTGATGTAGATAAGCGTTGGCAAGAATGGATTGAATTTGAAACTTCAATTATTGTCAATTACGGTAAAAACGAAACCGTGCACGGATAAAATAACCTTTGAACGATACATTTTGCAGTTGTGTTCGATTATTGTTATTTTTCTTTTTTGGAAAATGGCAAATGCAAAATATAAACTTTTAGCCCCGATTATAGTGGAAATCCTTATAAGCCGGGGTTCGGCTTATAAGATTGTAACGGAAAGCGGGATGATGTGTTTAAAAATACCCAATCTTTCAGCTCCAAACTCAATTTATTTTTTAATTCATACCAATCAAAGATGGCGGTAACCAATTTTAAATCAATTTTTTTCAAAATATTAAAATATACAGGAATCACCCTTGTGAGTTTGTTGGCGCTGATGTTTATTACGCCTTTGATTTTTTCGGATAAAATAAAGGAAGAGGTAAAGAAGACAGCCAATGAGAAATTAAATGGAGAGCTGAATTATTCGGAGGCGAATGTTTCCTTTTTTAAGCACTTTCCTTCATTGACCTTGACTCTGGCTGATTTTAAGCTCAATGGTTCGGCACCTTTTCAAAATGAAAAATTCATTGCTGCAGATGAGGTTGCTTTCGGAATCAATTTGAGTAGTCTTGTTTTTGGGAAAACTATAAAAGTTGATCAAATTTTCCTTTCCAATTCTTTGATTAATGTCAAAGTAAACAAAAAAGGAGAGGCCAATTATAATGTGTACATTGCCGAGAAGGAAACTGGACCGAAGGAAGAATCGGAAACAGGTTTGAAATTGGAAGAGATCGAAATTACGAACAGTAAGCTTATTTATGACGATCAATCTGCGAATGTTCACGTCGATGCTTTCGGGTTTAATTATCTAGGGAATGGAGATTTTAGCAAGGCGATATTTGCTTTGCATTCGAAAGCAAAAATAGAAAAGCTAAATGTCATTTATGAAAATGAACCCTACTTGATGAATAAAAAAGTGGATGGGGATTTGATTACCAAGATAAATACCAATTCGCTATCCTTTGTTTTTGAGCAAAATGACCTTTCGATTAATAAACTATTGGTTGATTTTAAAGGGAAATTTGATTTTTTGAAAGATGGTTATGATATTGATTTTAAAATAAAATCAAACAAAAGTAATTTGAATGATCTTTTTACTGCTTTTCCTCCTAAATATATTACTTGGCTAAAAGATACCGAATTAAAAGGGAGTGTAGATTTATTACTGACGCTTAAAGGGAAATATATTGCATCTCAAAATCTGGGTCCAGATTTAAATCTGAATTTTAAACTAAAAGACGGATTTGTGAATTATAAAAAAAGCGCTTTCCCGGTTTCTAATTTAAATATGGATATTGCGACAAAAGTGCCTTCTTTGAATCCGGAACTTTTACAGCTGGATGCCAAAATGGTATCTTTAAACATTGGAAAAAATTATCTTAAAACGCAACTGAAAGTTAACGGGATGTCTACCCCAGACATTGATTTGGTTTTAAATTCTCAAATCGATTTGGAGAAATTAAACCGGGCGCTTGGAATTCCAGATATAGAATTAAAAGGAATGCTTGTGAGTGATTTGAAAGCCAAAGGAAAATACGATCAAAAGCAAAGACTTTTTCCTAATGCAAGTGGAACGTTGAATCTGAAAAATGGATTTGTAAAAACTCCATATTACCCAAATCCAATAACCGATATCAATATTGTTTCGAAAATAGACAATCAAAAAGGAACTTATGATGGTCTTTCGGTAGTGTTGAAACCTGCAGGTTTTACTTTTGAAGGAGAACCGTTTTTGGTCGAAGCTGATTTGAAAAATTTTGATGATTTGAATTATGATATCAAAGCCAAAGGGACTTTGAATATCAGTAAAATTTACAAAGTGTTTTCTCAAAAAGGATTGGATGTCGATGGTTTTATCAAAGCAGATTTAGTTTTGAAAGGAACTCAAAGTGATGCCGAAAAAGGGAATTACAGTAAATTACAAAATAAAGGAACACTTGAACTTCGAAATATAAATGTTGAAACGGAGTATCTGCCAAAATCATTGTTGATTAAAGAAGGGATATTCAGATTCAATCAGGATAAAATGTCTTTCAATACCTTTTTGGCTTCCTACGGCCAGTCCGATTTTAAGCTGAATGGGTATTTGCAAAATGTATTCAATTTCATGTCTTCCAAAAATGGAGTTTTAAGAGGTTCTTTTACGCTAAATTCAAAATACATCAATATTGATGAATTTATGTCCAGTAAATCGACAGCACCTGTTGCTACGACAACGGCTGTTCCAGATAGCGCTCCACAACCTACAGTTCAAGAGACAGGAGTAATTCTCATTCCTTCAAATCTAGATTTGCAATTTTATGCAACGGCACATAAAATTAATTATCAAGGACTAATGTTGCAAGACGGGAAAGGCGCCGTGAAAATGAAAGACGGAAAAATGCTGATGCAGAATACTGGATTCGATTTAATTGGCTGCAATGTTGCGATGAATGCCTCTTATCAAGGAATGACACCTAAAAAAGCAGTCTTTGAATATGAAATAAAAGCCACGGATTTTGATATAAAAAGAGCTTACAAAGAAGTGAAAATGTTCAAAGAAATGGCAAGTGCAGCTGAAAACGCGGAGGGAATTGTTTCATTGGATTATAAAATAAAAGGAAGGCTGAATCAACAAATGATGCCAGTTTACCCTTCGTTAATAGGCGGAGGTGTGTTGTCTATAAAAGATGTGAAAGTAAAAGGGATGAAAATGTTTAATGCAGTGAGCGCAACGACAGATCACGAAGCCATTAAGAACCCAGAACTGTCCAAAGTAGATATCAAATCAACAGTAAAAAACAATATTATTACCATTGAACGATTCAAATTCAAATTTGCAGGTTTCAGACCGAGAATTGAAGGAACATCAAGCTTGGACGGTAAATTAAATATCAAAATGAGATTGGGATTGCCTCCGTTGGGGATTATTGGGGTTCCACTTACAGTAACTGGAACTAAGGACAATCCTAAAGTGAAAGTGGGAAGAAAAGGAGATGAAATAGAGGAAATTCAGGATAAGGAAGAGTAAAGTAAGATGGGATTAGCTTGTCAGCTAAAAAAACGGATATAAAAAAAACATTTATCATGTCTTTTTTATATCCGTTTTTTGTTTATTAAAAGTAAATTACTTAGAAAGGATGTGAATTGTGTGGCTTTTTTTGTAAATTTATAAAGGTTTCTTTATTGTTCGAATCTTTAGATAAGGTGCTCAATACATAAATAAAGAAAGCTGCAAACCAGAAATTTAATGTAAAATAATAAGATGAATACTTTAGGCACCAATAAATATTTGTTTTCAAAGGAAATCGATTCTTATTTTGAGGGTGTTTATAATGGTTACCGTTTTACGCTGCGTTTTTTTAAAGAAGCTTTTACATCCCCTTTTCATTTTCGAGAAATTATCAATCAGTGCTTCGAGATTGGATTAAAATCACTTTCGTTAATAACGCTGACAGGCTTTATCATTGGAGTCGTTTTTACCAAACAATCACGACCCTCTTTGGAAAGTTTTGGGGCGGTGTCTTGGCTGCCTTCGTTAATGGGGATTGCTATTATTAGGGCTCTGGGGCCTTTGGTAACCTCGCTCATTTGTGCTGGGAAAGTAGGTTCCAGCATCAGCGCCGAGCTGGGATCCATGAAAGTGACCGAGCAAATTGACGCAATGGAAGTTTCCGCTATTAATCCTTTTAAATATCTGGTTGTAAGCAGGGTTCTGGCTACATCTATTTCTATTCCCATACTTTCATTTTATTGCAGTTTTATAGGATTGGTAGGATCATACTATAATGTTTCGAGCGAAGAGGCAACAAGCTTGCAAGTGTTTTATCATAATGCTTTTTCAAATATTGCTTTTTTGGATATTTTTTCATCGTTTACAAAAGCCTTGGTTTACGGATTTACGATAGGAATAGTCAGTAGTTACAAAGGTTTTTTTGCAACACATGGAACTCGGGGTGTTGGTAAAGCAACCAATCAAGCAGTAATACTTTCCATATTTCTCATCTTTCTTGAAGAGTTAATAATAGTACAGATTGTCAATTGGATTAGATATTTTTAATCATGGAAAAAGAAAAGATTCAATTTGCCAATACAGAAGATACGGTCATAAAAATTGAAGGGTTGTATAAATCTTTCGGCGAACTTGAGGTTTTGAAAGGGATTGATTTGACGATTCAAAAAGGTGAAAATTTAGCGGTATTGGGGAAATCAGGTTCCGGTAAATCGGTTTTAATAAAAATTTTGGCAGGTTTATTAAAGCCAGACAAAGGAACTGTAACCATGTTGGGTAAACAATTGAATCAATTAAAACCAAAACAATTGGATGAATTGCGGTTGCGTATGGGGTTTTCATTTCAAAGTAGTGCTTTGTATGATGGTATGAGTGTGTATGATAATTTGTCGTTTCCATTGACCATGAATGTAAAGAATCTTAATAAAAAACAAGTAAGGGATGCTGTTGAGGAAGCACTGGATGCAGTAGGCTTAATCGACAAAATAGAAAGAGATCCAGAAGAGCTTTCCGGCGGACAGCGAAAAAGATTAGGTATTGCCCGAACGTTAATTATGAAACCTGAAATAATGTTGTATGATGAACCAACAGCAGGTTTGGATCCTGTAACTTGTGCCGAAATTAATGCCCTTATTGTTGAGGTTCAGCAGAAATACAAAACAAGTTCTATTATCATAACGCATGATCTCACTTGTGCAAAAAACACTTGTGAACGCATCGCTATGTTAATTGATGGAACATTTTTGAAAATTGGAACATTCGATGAGGTTTTTGCAACCGACGAAGAACAGATTAAAAAATTTTTCTCCTATAATTTTACACTTTAAATCATGAATGAATCATCAAGTAAACGTCCACTGTATGTAGGTCTATTTATTTTTATAGGTATGATATTTTTATTTGGAGGTATTCTTATGGTTGGAAATCTTCATGAAACTTTTAAGAAAAAAATGCAATTAGTTTCTCTTTTTGATGAAGTAAATGGATTGCAGACAGGAGCCAATGTATGGCTTTCAGGAGTAAAAATCGGGAAGGTAAGGAGTATTAGAATTAGTAAAAGCAGAAATGTTTGGGTTACTTTGGATATCGAAAACACAGCACAACAGTTTATAGTAAAAGATGCTAAAACCAAAATAGGAACGGACGGACTTATAGGAAACAAAGTCGTAATAATCTATGGAGGAACCGAGAATACTCAATCAGTCAATGATGGGGATACTTTGCAGGTTGGGAGTACGTATTCCACCGAGAATATGATGAATACTTTGCAGAAAAACAATGAAAACCTTCTGGCGATAACTACTGATTTTAAAAAAATAAGTCATAAGTTGACAACAAATGAAGGGACAGTTGGGAAATTACTGAATGACAATGTTTTGTATGATAATATAAATTCAGTGGCCTTTTCACTTAATAACGCTTCTGCAAAAGCAGATAAATTAATTGTTTCTCTTAATGAGTATACCGCAAAATTAAATCGAAAGGGATCGCTTGCAAATGATCTGGTTACCGACACAATTGTTTTTAATTCGATCAAAAAATCGGTTTCAGAATTGGAAAAAATGACCAAAACGGCCAATATATTTATGGAAAATCTCAAAGAAGCCAGTGCTAATCCCAATTCGGCTATTGGGGTTTTGTTGCATGATAAAGAATCAGGGGCCAGTTTGAAAAAAACAATAGAGAATTTAGAAAGCAGCTCCGAAAAATTAGATGAAGATCTAAAGGCAGCCCAAAGTAGTTTTTTATTAAGGGGCTATTTCAAGGATAAAGATAAAGAGGCTAAAAAAGCAGCTTCCCAAAAATAACGCTATCTCTATTAATGATAAAAGGATGTTTTAATTTGTAAAATAAAAACAGTACAAATTGCACTTTATGATATTGTCAGTGCAGTTTGTACTGTTCTTTTTTATTTGGAAACTCCTGGTAAATTGTGGTAGATAAAATCCCCGTGAATCCCTGTGAATACTAATTTTAATTGATCGAAAAAAGCTTTGTTGTCTGCTTCTTTCGGCCAAGCTGCTTTTATTAATTCATCTTGCTTTAGGTTTGATTTTTCTATATCGCCAAAAGAATCATAAAAGTAGGCTTCCATGAAATCCCTGCTGTCTGATCCCCAGGCGTGGCGAAAAGGGTAGTATCCTTTGATGTACGGGTCTTTCAAAGTAATTTTCTCATTGTATTCCTTCATTCCTTTTCCTTTTCCGGTCATTGCCATTTGAGATTTTCGGATGTAAACAATCATGGGCTCTTTTGTGGAAGGTTTGAATTCTTTCTGACCAATCGTTTCAATAGAGGAGTAGATTTCGTCAGAGTGTTGCGGAAGATAATAGCTATTTTGTTTGTCGAAAAAAGCGGTTCTGGCTTTTTCATCGGGCCAAGCTTTTTTGGCAAGCTCATCGGAGAGCGTGCCAGCTTTTTCAATATCTTCCCAGGTTTTGAAAACATTGACCAAAATAATTTCAGAGCTGTTTTCGGTGTAATAATGAGTGAGAATTTCAGAACCAATTATCAAATCATTTTTGCTCGTTACTTTGTCAAAGTACTCTTGTTCCGTTGCCTTCCAATCTTTACTGTCCGTATCGTAATTTCTGTGTAGGGTTGTCATCGTAATAAATACAGGTTTGGGGGGATCTTGAGCATGGATATTCATGCTTAGGAGGAATGTTAAAATTAGCATTCCCAACGAAAAAAAGCTTCTCTTTCTCATAATAAACTAAAAATTAAATGATTAATTAACACAAAACACTTATAAAGTTAGTTAATTGTTAATCAAGTAATTATGTAATTTTAATTTATTTTTAAGAGAAAAATTAAGAATTGTTTAAACCTCTTTATTTAACGGCAATTCTGCTACCACAAAGGTACTTCCGCCAACATAGATAAAATCGTCTTTTGTAGAATTATTCTGAGCCACACTATAGGCTTCTGCAACAGAGTTGTATGTTTTTCCGATAAGTGAAAATTGCAATGCTTTTTCCTGTAGCAAAGAAGCATCCAAACCTCTAGGAATATTTGGTTTGCAAAAGTAATAGGTTGCATTTTTGGAAAACAATGGTAATACTTCATCTAGCTCTTTGTCATTGACAACTCCCATTACAATATGCAGGTGATTATAATTCTCTTTTTGTATTTGGTTCAAAACAATTTCGAGACCGTTTTTGTTGTGTGCCGTGTCGCAAATCACTTTTGGATTTGTGCCCAGTTGTTGCCATCGACCTTGTAATCCAGTGTTTTTTACGACTTGTAACAATCCCGATTTTATGTTTTCGTCACTTACTTTAAAGTCAGTTTGTTCGTTCAAAATTTTGAAAGTTTGAATAACTGTTTTTTTATTATGTTCTTGATAATCACCAATTAAATCGGAGGGATATGTTTCTGAAATCAAATCAGATGCAAAGTAGATTTCAGCTTTATTTTCTTTGGCTTTTGCCAAAAAGACAGGCTGTGTTTCTGGAGTATATTCGCCAATAACAACTGGAATCTTGGGTTTGATAATTCCTGCTTTTTCGGCTGCGATAGATTCTAAAGTGTTGCCCAAAAATTGAACGTGATCAATCCCAATATTGGTGATTACAGAAATCAATGGCGTGATAATGTTTGTGGCGTCCAGTCTTCCGCCCAAACCCACTTCAATAATGGCGATATCCACTTTTTCTTTGGCAAAATAATCAAAAGCCAATCCAACAGACATTTCAAAGAAACTCATGTCGTTTTCTTCAAAAAAGGCTTTGTGCTGTTCAATGAATTCGCAAACAAATTCTTCGGAAATTTCGGCTCCATTAATCTTGATGCGTTCCCGAAAATCTTTTAAATGTGGAGAAGTATATAGACCTACTTTGTACCCCGCTTCCTGCAGAATGGAGGCCAGCATATGGGAGGTAGAACCTTTACCATTGGTGCCGGCAACGTGAATACATTTTATCTTTTTATGAGGATTATCAAGATGATCTGCCAGTAAATTAACATTGGTTAAGTCTTTTTTATAAGCCGAAGCCCCTTGCAATTGATACATCGGAAGTTGATTAAACATCCAGTTTGTAGTTTCTTGATAGTTCATTATTTTTTGATAAAATAGTTGTAAATTGAAATAATTTTCGCTTTTTTTAGTTTAATATTACAGTTGAATTATTTTATGCAAAATTGAAATAATTTTTAGAATTAATGATTATAAACCCAAAATAATATATGTTTAGTTTTATACAATTACAAGCTGATACTCTTGCCAATGCTGCGTCCAATGTTGTTATAGAAAAAGTAGCAACCAACAATGAAATCTCCGTTTTAGGTTTTATTCTCAAAGGAGGATTTTTTTTAATTCCCATCGCAATCCTATTATTTTACACCTTTTATCTAATTATAGAGCGCTATTTGTACATCAACAAAGTGTCGAAAGTGGATCCGCTTTTGATGCGGGATGTAAGAGATCACTTGACTGCAGGAAATTTTGACTTGGCCCGTTCCATTACCGAAAGAACCAATACTGCCTCTGGAAATGTGATTAAAGAAGGAATCTTATTAATAGGACGTCCGATTGCTGAGATTGAGTCAAACATGGATCGTGCCGCCGATATTGAAATTGCCGAAATGGAACAGCATCTTGGACAATTGGGATTGATTGCAGGTATTGCGCCTACGCTAGGTTTTATCGGAACGATTTCGGGGGTAATCAAGATTTTTTATAGCATCTCGGTGACCGAAAATATCAGTATCGGGAATATCTCGGGAGGTTTATATGAAAAAATGATCAGTAGTGGTTCAGGATTAATCGTGGGAATTATTGCCTACAGCGCCTATCACTTACTGAACGGAAAGATTGATAATTATGCTTTGAAAGTACAAAAGCAAATATTGGAATTCGTGAATATTATTCAAAAAGCATAAGTCATGTCTATCAAAAGAAAAAGAAGATTTCACGCCGAAGTGGCCACATCCTCCTTGAGTGACATCATGTTTTTTTTGTTGCTGTTTTTCTTAATCATCTCTACTTTGGCCAATCCAAACGTTATAAAAATGACGCTGCCAAAGTCGAAAACTAATGAAAAAACCAACAAACAATACATTAGTTTATCGGTTACCGAAGACAAGAAATTCTACATCGACAAACAACTCGTTGCCTACGAAGAGCTCGAAACCACTTTGATGTCCAAAATAAACACTCGAAAAGACCAAACTGTTATTGTCCGAATTCCGTTCAATTTGCAGGTGCAGGATTTGGTAGATGTATTGCAAATAGGAGTGAAGAACAACTTAAAATTCGTCATCGCCACGAGTCCGAAGTAAATTATAAAAATGAGTTGGGCGTGACCACAATAAAAAATGGGGCTACTTTAGATTATCTAGAGTCGCCCCATTTTTTATTGCGGTCGGGCTATCCATGCTACTTCGGTAGCTTATTCCAAACGAAGTTGACTGAACTCCTATGGAAATAAATGTATAGTGAAGTAATCCCTCACGCAATGTACTGAACCACACAAAATGGGTCATTTCGAGGAACGAAGCAAACTCACTAACAAAAGAACCACCTTAAATAATTGGAAAGTAAATATGGAGTGAGGTTACTTCCGTTCCTCGCAATGAGGAGCGAACTTAATTATAGACTGCTACTAAGGGAAATATCTCCTAAAAAACTAAACCTGTAAACTAGCCCCGATGGAAGTGGCATCTCCCGATTTAGAAAAACAAGGCTTTTTTGCCGTAGTTTTTGTTAATCGGGAATATAACGTACAGCGGGACAACTGTTGATCAGAAAACGAAAAAGTCCTGCTCCTAATTCAGATTGAAGTTGTAAATAATCTTGCCGACTTGTTTTTCGGGAGCGTCATTGCTGGCGTCCCACTTGGTGTTCATCGCGGCAATTCGGGCTTGATCCAGCAGGCATTTTGCAGTGTTTGTAGTGCCTTTTATGCCTGGGATAGCGTTGATGGTATTTCCATTTCGATCCACAGAAACTTCGACAACCACTTTACCGGATTCGTTGCAAGTGTATTTGGGAGCGGGTTTGGAGAGCGCTTTTCTGTTGCCAAGCGAATAACCGGAACCGCCTCCGTTTCCTCCGCCAGAACCACCGCCGCTACCTGGGCCGTAACCGCTGCCATTACCAATACCGTTTCCGGTTCCATTTCCTCCGCCGGTCCCTCCACCAGAACCTCCCGTGCCGTAATAGCCGGTAGCGGCTAAACTTCCGTTGGATTTTCCTTTGTTGCCAGCAGTTTTGTCGTCGCCGTCACCGCCTTTGTTGGAGCCTTTTAGGATGCTTGCCAGAGCGTCATTAGTGGAATTGGATACTTTTGGTTTAACAACCTCGGGCTTGATTTCGGGTTTTACGACAACTTCCGTTTTTTTAGGTTTTTCTTTTTGAGGAATAACAACACTTTCTTCGGTGGCATTCTCTTGAGATAAAATAGCTTCGTCGGGCGTGCTTTTGGCAGGGACTTGTTTGGCTTGGTTTTGAACATTCAACACCTTGCTTTGGGTGTTTTTTCCAGATCCCAAATCACTATCACCAAAGTTTAAGGTAACACCTCCGCCACCACCTCCGCCATCAGCAAGTGCGACATTGTTTTCTGGATTATATGGTGGCCAAAAACGGATGAAAAATAACAGCAACAATAAGGATGCGTAAATGAGTATGGATAGGACTAATGATTTCTTTTGATCGTTGGAAAGGGTAGAACTCATTGTGGAAATTGAATTAAAAAAGTGTACTTATAAAAACGTTGAAAAGTACTAAAAATTGTCAAGAATAAAAAACGACTAGAGTGTTAAACCCAGAATAGGTAATAAAAAAACACGGATCAAACAGTTTTAAAGCTGTTCAATCCGTGTTGGAGATTTTGAATAAATTGTATTTTGTTATGTCAATTGCTTTAAGGCAATCTCAAATGCTGTAGCACTAATGTTTGTTTTGGAGTTGTTTAAGTCATATGCTTTTGCAATGGCTTTTTTGATAGTTTCGGAAGTGTCGTTAAAAATGGCTTCGTCAGTCATTTGCACTTTCTTTTCCATGAAATAAGCGAAAACTCTCGCCATTCCGCAATTCGAAATGAAGTCAGGAATCAAGCTTACTTTGTGATCTACTTCTTCCATAATTGAACCAAAGAAAATTTCTTTGTCGGCAAAAGGAACGTTAGCTCCACACGAGATTACTTCCAATCCATTAGCAATTAAGCTATCAATTTGACTTTGAGCCACCAATCTTGAAGCAGCGCAAGGAGTAAATATTTCGGCACCAATTGTCCAGATTCTTTGGTTGATTTCTTCAAACGGAATCATGTTATCCGCTACCAATTTATTTCCGTCTTTGGCAAGGAATAATGCTTTTATTTCTTCAAAAGTAAAACCTTCTTCGTTGATTAATCCACCGTCTCGGTCAATAATACCTATGATTTTGGCTCCCATTTCGGCCAAATAAAAGGCTGCAGCCGAACCTACATTTCCAAAACCTTGAACAATGGCTTTTTTTCCTTTTACGGAACCACCATAAATATCGTAGAAATGACGTACCGCTTCGGCAACACCATAACCGGTAATCATATCGGCGATCGTGTATTTTCTGGTTACGTCTGGTGAGAATCTTGGGTTTTCTATTACTTTGATTACACCTTGGCGCAATTGTCCAATTCTATTGATTTTATCAGCTTCCGTAGGTTTGAAGTGTCCGTTAAAAACACCTTCTTGCGGATGCCAAACACCACATTCTTCGGTCATTGGAATTACTTCGTGAATTTCATCTACGTTCAAATCGCCACCTGTTCCGTAATAACTTTTTAATAATGGGGAAACCGCTTTGTACCAACGTTGCAAAACCCCTTTTTTGCGGGGGTCGTTCGGGTCAAAATTGATTCCAGATTTAGCACCACCAATCGCTGGTCCAGAAACCGAAAATTTCACTTCCATGGTTTTTGCCAATGACAAAACCTCATTCATATCCAGTCCTTTTCTCATTCGGGTTCCACCACCTGCAGCACCACCGCGAAGAGAGTTAATCACTGTCCAGCCTTCAGCTTCTGTTTCAGAGTCTTTCCAGTTGAAAATGATTTCAGGAGCTTTATTTTCAAATTTCTTTAATAAATCTTTCATATTATTGTGATATATTTATTTTCGACAAATATATAAAAGGTTTTATGAGAAATATGTATTTGGTTTAAATTTTTTTGCCTCTGAATTTCACCAATAAAAAAGTGCTTTTGTATCTTCGATAGATAAAAAAGCACTTCTTTTTTTGGTTCTTTTTAAAAGAGAATGAGCATGACGGCATTGGTATTGGCAACCAATGCTGAGTCATGCTCATTTATAAATGTGGTATTTAAAGTTTTTTAAACAGTAAATAATGATTATTAAATTCCTAATAAACTATTTTTTAATTCTTCATCTACTGGATTGTCGCCTAGCCAAATACCGAAAAACACTTTTTTGAAATCAAATCCAGGAACTTTTCCTTTAAGGGTACCATTCTTTGTAACCCAAACAGAACTGTCAGTTGGATTATATGTTAATTCAAAAACATCTCCTCTTTTAATTTCGTCAGCCAAGTAGCTTTTTAATAATTCCATTTTTGGTTTTAACGTATTGAAATCGGTTCCTGCAGATTTTTCAAACCCTGTTTGCATAGCTCTGGTTAATTTACCAGAAGAAACTAATGCAGAAGTAATTTCAATTCGAACAGACATTTCTAAATTGTCGTTAATAATTTCTTTCGGATTTTGGGATAATTGGCTTAAATACAAAGCTTGAATATATACTTCGACCCACATTTTAGATCTGGATCCTGCACCATTCAGTTGCAATGTTTTGTTTTCAAATTTCATTGTTCGAGGAATAGTTACTCCTTCAAATACGATTTGTTTTTGTGCATTTGCCTCAGAAAACAAGGCAGAAATAACTAGTGTTATTATTAATAATATTTTTTTCATTGGTAGGTGAATTTTTAAATTGGAAGCAAAATTAATGCTAAATAGTTAAAAATCCAGTTTCAAATCACTGTTATTTTGTTAAATGCGTAAAAGATGTTGGTTTGATTGGATGTTTCTTGTCAAAATGTAATCACTTAGTAAATAATGACTTACATATATGGTGAAAAATGTCCTAATTTGGATTTAAAATTGGATTGAAAACAGTTGGAATGCTTTTATGAAATAATACAAAATTGATTTTTCTAATATGTTCTGTACTTAAAAACTATAAATTACTCCAGAACTGTGGTCGTATTTTGCTCCTGTTACACTCTGAAGTGCATTAACTTCTTCCCGCATTTTTAAAACACCCAGTAATGCAAAAATTAAAGCTTCTTTGAATTCCAGGATTTTTTTTGACGGTATGATAACCTCCATTTCTGGCAAATGAAATTGAATTCTTTCGATCAAAAAATCATTGTAGGCACCTCCTCCTGTAGTTAGCATGCTTCCTTTTTTCTTTGGCAAAGCCAATGCTATTTGGATAGCTATATGTTCGGTATAGGTTTGTAATTTGTCTTCAATGGATATTGGATAACGATCTACTATTGGCAAAACAACTTCTTTTACAAATTCGAAGCCCAATGATTTTGGGTGTTTTTTTTGATAAAAATCCAAAGCGTTTAATTCATTAAGTAAATCAGCATTGCAATTGCCTGTTCTTGAAATTTGACCTTTGTCATCATAGTCCAGTCCCAATTGATTGGCATAAAAATTAAGAACCGTATTTACGGCCGAAATATCAAAAGCAATTCGTCTATTATTTTCTTCAAAAGATACATTTGAAAAACCACCAAGATTCATACAATAATCATATTCAGAAAATAATATGCGATCGCCGATGGGTACCAATGGAGCTCCTTGTCCTCCCAATTGAACATCTTGGACTCTAAAATCGCAAACTACTTTTTGTTGTGTAAGTTTTGCAATTTCAGGTAAATTCCCAATTTGTAGTGTAAAGCCATTTTGGGGTTGATGTAAAATCGTGTGTCCATGCGAACAAACTGCATCTAAATTTTCAATGGTGTGCTTTTTTATGAAATCAGAAATGATGGATGCCAATAGTTGAGTGTAGTTTTTGTTTAATTCCAGTAGTTCATTTTTACTGTAATCTACAGCTGTTTTTAGGATTGAAATCCAACTTAAATTGTAAGAAATAGTTTCGCATTCAAGTATTTCAAATGCCCATTTGCTATCTTTTATTTGAAATTGAATATGAGCCAAATCGACTCCATCTAGCGAAGTTCCTGACATCACTCCGATAACGTTATAGTAATCTTTTTTCATAGGCCAAATTTACGATTCAAAATTGAAAATTTCATAATTAAAAAGTACCTTTGACAACATTTTTAAAACAAAAAACAATATTTATTTTATATTATTATGGATTTTAATCTAACCGAAGAACAATTAATGATACAGCAAGCAGCGCGAGATTTTGCTCAAACTGAATTGTTGGAAGGAGTAATAGAAAGAGACGAACACTCTAAATTTCCTACCGAACAGGTCAAAAAAATGGCTGAACTTGGATTTATGGGAATGATGGTTGATACCAAATATGGTGGTTCTGGTTTGGATAGCGTTTCTTATGTTCTTGCAATTTCTGAAATTGCCAAAATTGATGCTTCGGCAGCTGTTATTATGTCTGTGAATAATTCATTGGTTTGTGCAGGTTTAGAAAAATACTGCAATGAAGAACAAAAGATGAAATATTTGGTTCCACTCGCCAAAGGAGAGGTAATTGGAGCATTTTGTTTATCGGAGCCAGAAGCTGGTTCGGATGCGACTTCACAAAAAACTACTGCGATTGACAAAGGGGATCATTACTTATTGAATGGGACTAAAAACTGGATTACCAATGGAGCATCAGCTTCAACCTATATTGTGATTGCCCAAACTGATATTGAAAAAGGACATAAAGGAATCAATGCTTTTATTGTTGAAAAAGGTTGGGTTGGATTTGATATTGGTCCAAAAGAGAAGAAAATGGGTATTCGTGGTTCCGACACTCATTCCTTAATGTTTAATGATGTGAAAGTGCCTAAAGAAAATAGAATTGGAGCCGATGGTTTTGGATTCAATTTTGCCATGGCGGTTTTAAACGGTGGACGTATCGGTATTGCTTCTCAAGCATTGGGAATTGCAACTGGTGCTTATGAATTGGCGTTGAAATATTCTCAAGAGCGTAAAGCTTTTGGAAAAGAAATTTTCAAACATCAGGCAATAGCTTTCAAATTGGCTGATATGGCCACACAAATTTCGGCAGCGAGATTGTTGTGTTTTAATGCAGCTTACCAAAAAGATCAAGGAATGGATATTTCTCAATCTGGTGCAATGGCTAAATTATTTGCTTCACAAACCGCTATGGATACTACGATCGAAGCTGTACAAATTCACGGAGGAAACGGTTATGTAGCCGAGTATCATGTAGAGCGTATGATGCGTGATGCGAAAATTACTCAAATTTATGAAGGAACTTCCGAAATTCAACGTATTGTAATTTCAAGAACCTTAATCGCATAATTGATTTTCTATAAATCGATATAAAAATCCAAACTTGAATTTTCGAGTTTGGATTTTTTATTTAACCGAAGCATTTTTTTGAACAAGACTTTTTTTATTTTTACACGAATTGGCAACACACTTATAAATTGTTATGTACGACGAATTAAAATATTGGTACCTTCGGGATCACAAATTATTTTGGACATTGAGTATGTCACAAATTAAGCAGTTGTGTATTATTACAGGTTTTAAAAAAGCCAAAAAAGGAGATGTCATCTATTTTTCTTCCTCAGATGTACCAAGAGTTTTTTTACTGAAAAAAGGCAATATCAAAATTGTTGCTGTCGATGAAGATGGAAATGAAACTATCAAAGACATTATCCAAAAAGGAGATTTGTTTGGTGAATTGACCTTGGAAAATGATGTAAATTCCAATGAATATGCAAAAGCATTGACGGATGAAATCATTATTTGCAGTTTTTTATTATCCGATTTTGAAAATTTATTGCTTCAAAATCCTAGTTTGGCTTTGTCTTACACCAAGTTTGTAGGGTTGAAAATGAAACGCATTAAAAACAGTTATGCTAATTTAATTTCGAAGGATGCCAAAACCCGGTTGTATCAATTCCTAAAAGATTGGGCTGAACGAGAAGGTAAGCGAACTGATAATAGAGTTGTTCTTGAAAATTATCTAACTCAGAATGATATAGCTCAAATTATTTGTACTTCCAGACAAACTACCACGCAATTGCTAAATGAAATGGAAACCAAAGGCTTGTTGTATTACAATCGAAAAGAAATCATCATTGAAGACATCACTAGATTATAATTTTTGAGGAGGGAAAATCGTCCATTACCTTGCGTTTATTGTCCATTTTATAACTTTTAAAGCTGTCGCATCTTTGTAATGTCAATAACGACAAGCAAATTTAAAAACAATTAAGATGACAACTACAACATTTTTAGTCCCAACAAGATCAGAAGTTTCAGAAAACAACCAAGCAATTTTTGACAACCTGCAAAAAGCATTAGGATTTGTTCCTAATTTATATGCTACAATTGGATATTCAAAAAATGGATTAGAGCGTTTTTTAGCCTTTCAGAATGCTAAAACTACTTTATCCAATAAAGAAAAAGAAGCGGTAAATTTAATCGTAAGTCAAGTTAACAACTGTACATATTGCCAAAGTGCCCACACTGTTATTGGGAAAATGAATGGTTTTACAGATGAGCAATTATTGGATATCCGAAGAGGAAAAGCTACTGATCCAAAATTGAACGCATTAGTACAACTTGCTGCAGAAATTACTAAAACTAGAGGAAATGCTAATTCTGATTTAGTAGACGCTTTTTTTGCTCAAGGTTATACTAATGAAAATCTAATTGATTTGATGCTTTTAATAAGTGATAAAACAGCAATGAACTATTTACACAATTTAACACAAGTGCCAGTTGATTTTCCTTTGGCACCAGCTTTATAATTGTAATTCGTGTTCAAAAAGGTTAGATTAAGATGACAAAGAAACATTAATCAAAAAGCCCCAAAATTTAATTTTTTGGGGCTTTTGTGTGTTTTAATTATTGGTAGAGTTTGACTCTACCGACATTAAATTGAGATAGTAGCATTAAAATGGTAATTTTACTGAATTAGAAATTCGTTCACTCTAATCGTGACAATTCTATTTACAGGGAAAATTGTCCATCATCTTACGTTTTTTATCCATTTTATTTTTGAGTTTCATATCGCAACTTTGTACCGAATTAAAACAATACAACTATGACAACGGAAAATAATCTTAGCTCCATTACAAATTTAGAATACAAAGCCTACTTTCAAAAAGGAATAAATTACAATGAATACAAGGAACACATGGCAGATGATTTGGCTGCTAATTCTGATGTCAAAATAAAAGAATACATTAGCTTGAATCAGCATCGTATGCATCGTGTGGAAAAAACATATGTTGTTTCAAATAAATTAATGAAAGAAGTACAACTCTTAAAAAACAAAACCTATTGGTTGGTTTTAACTGAGCATTGGTGTGGTGATGCTTCGCAGATATTACCAGCATTGCATAAAATAGAGGCAGAGAGCGAAGGGAAAATTGAAATGAAATTAGTTTATAGAGATCAGAATTTGGAATTGATGGATCAGTATTTAACCAATAACGGTCGGTCAATTCCAAAATTAATTCAATTGGATTCTAATTATAATGTAACTGGTATTTGGGGCCCAAGACCGGAATTTGCGCAAAATTTAGTTAAGGTGTTAAAGTCCAATCCAACAACGGCAGACACCTACGCAAATCAGCTTCATTTGTGGTATGCAAAAGACAGACAAAAATCTTTAGAAATTGAAATCTCTGAACTTTTAGTGCAATCCACGTTATTGCAAATAGACGCTTTATCTTAATTTAAAATTTTAATTATCATGGAACAAAGATATCCACTTCCTCCATTTAATATGGAAACTGCTTTGCAAAAAGTACAATTGGCCGAAGATGCTTGGAATAGCAAAGACCCAGAACGTGTTGCTTTGGCCTATACTATTGATACGGAATGGCGTAATAGAACTGATTTTATTAATGGTCGAGATGCTGTTAAAGAATTTCTGAAAGGCAAATGGGAAAAAGAACTCGATTATAAACTAAAAAAAGAGTTATGGGGTTTTCGCGAAAATAGAATGGCGGTTCGTTTTGAATATGAATATCGAAATGTGGCTGGACAATGGTTTCGGGCCTACGGAAATGAAAACTGGGAGTTTGATGAAAATGGTTTGATGCGCAAACGATTTGCCAGTATCAATGATTTACCAATTGACGAGAAAGACAGAAAATTTAAATAATTTCTCATGGCCAAAAATTTCGCAGAAATAGCTTTTACCGATGCTGTCAAAGCATTGCAGGAGCAACACGGAAGCCGAAAAGGTTATGAACGAATGGAAAAGTTCAATATCATTGACGGTTTATCCCAAAATGAAATGGATTTTATAAGCAATCGAGACAGTTTTTATTTAGCCTCCATTGGTGAAAAAAATTTCCCTTACATTCAGCATCGCGGCGGACCCAAAAGTTTTGTGAAAGTCTTGGATAAAAATACTATTGGTTTTATCGATTTTTCAGGAAACAAGCAATATATATCGGTTGGAAATTTTGCAACCAACAATAATGTAGCGCTAATAATGATGGATTATCCCGCAAGGGCGAGACTGAAAATTTTAGCCAAAGCAGAAATTATTGAACTCAAGGACAATCCAGAATTACTGTCCAAACTCGATTTAGATGACTATCAGTTTCGTCCAGAACGGATGATGCTTTTTCATATTGAAGCTTTTGATTGGAATTGTCCTCAGCATATCAAACAGCGGTTTACTTTGGAAGAAATACAAATTGCTTTTGAACCAAAGTTTCAATACATTTCAAAATTAGAAGAAGAAATAGAAAATCTTAAAAGCAGACTAAAAGACTCTGGTTTAAACTAAATTTGTTCATAAAAATAGAATCGTATGATAGATCAATCCACTTTTACTTTAGTCAATCCACAAAACGGAAATTTGGCTTTCAAACTTTTTTCTTTAGAAAGCTTATCTTGTTTTGACCACATTCAGCGATTGAATTATTATTCATTAATATGGGTTCAAAAGGGGAAAGGTAAAGTAAAAGTAGATTTTTCAGAATATGATTTTTCAGAAAATCAATTATTGGCTTTTGCGCCATATCAGCCTTTTATGTTGTCATCCACTGATGCCATCGAGGGAAAAGTGATTCATTTTCATCCCGATTTTTTTTGCATTATGAAACACCACGATGAAGTAGCTTGCAATGGGGTTTTGTTCAACAATATTTATGAACCTCCGTATGTAATAATTGATGAAGGGGCTAGAGCTACATTCAATATGGTTTTGGAACAAATGAAGATTGAAATGCAGAATCCAGCATTGGCACAATATGAGTTGTTGATATCCTATTTGAAAATTTTTCTCATTACAGCTTCTCGATTAAAAAAAGAGCAGCAACCAAAAGAGTTTGTTTCAATAGAAGAAAATACAGCGCCATTTATTCTTCAAAATTTAAAAAATTTCATTGAGCAGAATTTCAAAACCAAACATTCTGCAAGTGATTATGCCGATTTACTTAATATTTCTCCAAAGGCTTTAGCCAAAATCACCAAAAATCACTTCAATAAAACATTGACTAATTTAATTGCAGAACGCATTATCATCGAAGCCAAAAGGGAATTGTACTTAACGAATAAACCAGTTAAAGAAATTGCCTATGAACTTGGGTACGATGATGAGCATTATTTTAGTCGTTTCTTTAAAATCAATGCCGAAGTTTCTCCTCAGATGTATCGTGATACCGTTGGTTTTGCCAAGGCAGTCAGTTGATTTAGATAAATTTTGCCTCCAATGTAAACTACCTGACATTTTGCTTTTTATTACTACTCTAAATTTGTAGTATCAAAATAGATAAACTAAAAAAAAGTTATCATGAAAAGAGTAATTGTACTGCTGTTGGTTGTTTTTGGATTCTCGGTAACATTCGCACAAAGTTCAGCCAAAAAATTATCCGAATATAATTTGGAAAAAAGAGTCGCCATTCAAGGCTACGATCCCGTGTCTTATTTTAAACAAAATAAAGCCATAAAGGGTAAAAAAGAAATTTTTACTACTTACGATGGGGTTATTTATCAATTTTCTTCTGCCGCAAATAAAGAAACTTTCTTGAAAAGTCCAGCTTCTTTCGAGCCACAATACGGTGGTTGGTGTGCCTATGCGATGGGAAGTGTCGGCGAAAAAGTCGAAATAAATCCTGAGACTTTCAAAATTATTGATGGGAAATTGTATTTGTTTTATAATGCTTATTTCAATAATACTTTAAAAAGTTGGAACAAGGAGGAAGTTAGTTTGAAAGCAAAAGCGGATACCAATTGGAAGAAAATTATAAAGTAAGAAATCATGAAAACATCAATTTTAATTTGGATTGTGCGATTAACGGCAGCAATCATTTTATTGCAAACGCTGTATTTTAAATTCACGGCCGCCGAAGAAAGTGTTTATATTTTCTCTACCTTAGGAATAGAACCGTACGGCAGAATTGGATCTGGAATAGCCGAGTTAATCGCTGCTATTTTAATTCTGATTCCAAGAACAACTTGGTTAGGTGCATTAATGGGAGCAGGAGTAATGCTTGGCGCTATTTTATCACATCTTTTTGTATTGGGAATCGAGGTTAAAAATGATGGAGGCGAGTTGTTTATTTTAGCAATAATTACCTTTCTTTGTTGTATTGCATTGATTTATTGGAATAAAAGTAAAATTATCAACCTCTTAAAAATGAAACTATAATATGCTAATTCCATCTATAAACAATAGCCTGGACGAACTGATTGAATTGCTCAATCAATTGTCTGATGAGGAATATTCTAAATCTTGTTTTGAACTGAGTGGTTCCAGTATAGGAGAACATACGCGACATATCGTTGAAATGTTTCAGTGCTTAGTAAGAAATTATGATTCAGGAATCGTGAATTATGATAAAAGAGATCGTAATAAATTGATAGAAACCAATACTGATTTTGCTATTCAAGTGATTTTGGATAGCAAAAACAGCATTTCAAAAGAAAATAAAAATCTAGAACTGCAACAAATCATTGATGGTAATGCTGTCCATATTCAAAGCAATTATTATCGAGAATTATTATATAATTTGGAACATTGCATTCATCATCAAGCTTTAATTAAAGTGGCGATTTTAAAATGTGAAAGCATAGCCGTTGACGATAATTTTGGAGTGGCTCGTTCTACAATTGAATATAGAAAACAATGTGTACAGTAAGTTTTGTTTGTTCCAATGATAAAGTTATCATTACTTCGAATCGGGATGAAAAAATAATAAGGCCAAGTGCAATTCCACCAAAGAATTACACGTTGAACGGGAAAAATATTATTTATCCAAAAGACTCCAAAGCAGGAGGAACTTGGTTTGTGGTGGATGAAAACGGAACGGTTTTGGTTTTGTTAAACGGAGCCAACGAAAAACACCAAGTGCAATTGCCTTATCGAAAAAGCCGTGGTCAAATTGTTCTCGAAATGATAAGTAGCGTGTCACCAAAGGTTTTTTGGAATGAAATTGATTTAGAAAACATCGAGCCGTTTACTTTAGTTTTGTTTCAGGATAAACAGCTTTTTCAATTGCGTTGGAATGGAATCGAAAAATCAACTATAGTTTTAGAAACTGATAAAAATTATGTTTGGTCATCGTCAACCCTTTATTCAAAAGATATTCGAGAGCAACGTTCGAATTGGTTTTATTCTTTTTTAGTTGCCAATCCTGAAATTACAGAAGAAAAAATGCTGCATTTTCATCGCTATACCGAAACGGATAATACCGAACATGGCTTGGTGATTAATCGAAACAATGAGCTGAAAACTTTGAGCATTACACAGGCTGTAATCGAGAAAAACAAAGTGATAATGTATCATTTGGACTTGATCGCAGAAAATGAATATTCCAAAACATTTATATGCATTTAATAAAGCTTAATAAACAATTACAAAATTGAAACTATTCATCCATAAATTGATCCACTGGGAATACTGGCCCTTTCAAATAGTGTATATACCTATATATTTTTTATGGGCCTACTATTCGATCAAAGCAAAATCCATTTTTTTCTTTAACGCATCCAATCCGACCATCAAAAATGGCGGTTTTATGATGGAAAGCAAAAAGCAGATTTACAATCTAATTCCAAAAAAATATTATCCTAGAACGGAATTGGTGAAAGCGGGAACTTCTATTGTAGAAATAAATAAAGTATTGGAAAATTCTGGAATTAAATATCCCTTTATTGCCAAACCGGATATCGGTTTGCGAGGTTCCGCCGTAAAAAAAATAGAAACTTCAGACGATTTAAAACAATATACAGAAAGAGCGAATTTCGACTTTATTGTACAGGATTTGATTCCGTATGAAAATGAAATAGGTGTTTTTTATGTCCGCTATCCACACGAAAAGGTTGGCAGAATTACAGGTATAGTTGCTAAGGAATTTTTAATCATTACAGGAAATGGAGTGGCTACTATCGAAGAATTGATAAAAGAAAATCCCCGATATGAATTGCAATTAAAAGTTTTGAGACAGGAGTATGGAAGTAAGTTGCGAGAAGTTTTGCCTGAGGGCGAAAAAATAAATCTCGTGCCTTACGGAAATCATGCGCGTGGTGCCAAATTTATTGATGTAAGTCATTGGTTAACCCCGAAGCTTACCGATACTTTTAACGAAATGTGTGTGCAAATTCCAGGGTTTTATTTTGGAAGATTGGATATAATGTATGGTTCGTTTGAAGATTTGGAAAAAGGGATAAACTTCTCTGTTGTCGAACTGAATGGAGCTGCAAGTGAACCAACTCATATTTACGACCCCAAACACAACTTGTTATTTGCATGGAAAGAACTCGCTCGACACATTACCTATATGTTTGAGATAAGTGTCGCTAATTATCAAAATGGATTTCCTTATTTGGAACACAAAGCAGGTATGAAAGAATACCGTCTGCACCAAAAACAGAATCAGAAAATTATCAATTTCCAGTAAATGAAAGCCTTAAAAAATATAATCGTTGGATTTATCGTGAGCTTTGTGGGTTCACTGCCTTTGGGTTATTTGAATATTATAGGAGTTGAGATTTTGGCAAAACTGGGAATGAATTCTTTGGTTTTTTATTTATTGGGTGTGATTTTTATCGAGGCAGTTGTTATTTATTTTACCGTTATTTTTTCAAACCAATTGGCTGAAAACAAAAAATTGATGAAGAGCATCGAATTTTTTGCTATCTTTTTTCTTTTGATAATTGCTTATGCATTTTATGCCTATTCGAATCAAACGAATCAGGAGCATGACTATTTGAAGGATTATATTCGGTATTCTCCTTTTTTGATTGGATTGGTGTTGTGTGGCTTGAATTTTCTCCAAATACCGTTTTGGATGGCTTGGAATTTGTATCTAATGAATGCCAAATACATAACTTTATCAAAGAAACTTAAATTTCATTATATTTTTGGAACTTTAGTTGGGACTTTTTTTGGAATGCTAGCCGTAATCGTTTTATTGAATTCACTTTCCGAAAAAATATTGGATTATTCCAAAATAATTATTCCAATTGTAATTCCTTTGTTTTTTGTGGTTTTGGCCTGTTTTCAGGCGCATAAAGTCTATAAAAAGTATTTAAAAAAAACTATTCGATAGACGGTTGACCCATATCATAAGCCAAAATGAAATAATTATTGTTGTTGAATTGGAAATCTCCAATAACCGACCATTTTAACTTTTCGATATGCGCTTTTTGTGAAGGTAAATTGGTTTTGTTAATGAAAGTGATACTGACTGGAAATCTTTTCAAAAGGTGTAGACGCATAAAATCAAAGAAAGGATTAATCAAGCCTTTTCCCCTGTATTTTTTGTCAATGCAAATAGGCCCGTATTGAAAAGTATTGGTGTCAGTCATCTTAAAATCTTTGAATGAAAGCCCAGGAAGCATAGGAGTCATGTGATTGAAAATAGCCCATTGGCTGAAATACTGCCAGCTCGCTGCAAAAATATAAGCTATGATTTTTTGGTTGTCTTTGGCAATAAACAAACCTTCTTGACGAATCACTTCCTGTAATTGTTCAACAGAAAAAGGAGTTGTAACAAATCCTGAAGTTTTTTCTTCTTCGGTCATATTGGATACCAAATAAAGATCCTGTAATGCTAATACGCCTTCTATGTCTGTGTTTTTTGCTACTTCAAATTGGATGTTTTCAATCATTTTTTATAAATTCTAGTTGAAATTATTTTCTGCAAAAATAAGTAAAGTTAAACTCATTACTTTATTTTGAGTTTTTGATCATTTGTTTTTTTATGCCAATATTTTTCAATAATTAATACGATTGTAATTCCTATGATATAAGTTAGTAGATCAATCCAAGAGAATGAAGTTCCAATGACTGTTCTGGCAGTTTTTGATTTTTCTAAACCTAGTTTTTCGACGATATTCAAAAATTGCAGAAATTCTATTGTGAAAGAGAAACCCAATACAGCTATCGCAGCAGTTAAAACCGGTAATTTGAGGAAGGATTTTAAAAAGCAATAGATTAGAATTACAACCAAAACATCCCCTAGATAAGGCCTGACAAAGCGGTCATTGATATAAAGTGCAATCAATACTTCAATAGAAAATAGTAGAATTGCAAAGCCAAAATAGTTTTTGTTAAATGTTAGCATAATATTGATTTACGAAAATATAAGGCAGTTTGTAATATTAAGTCTTTTTAAACTATTCTCCAGTTTTTCGGTTCTTGTTTTTATTTGTTGATTAAGATTTTTTGTCTATTTACTACAGGATAAAAATGTATTTTTTAAAATTTATAATTACAGTTTTTTAACTGTTTTGACTATTTTTGCTTCATGAAGAATATTATCATTACAGGAACCAGTAGAGGAATAGGTTTGGAGTTGGCTTTGCAGTTTGCCAATGCAGGACATCAGGTGCTTGCTTTGTCTAGAAAAACAAATCAAGCCTTAATTTCCCATAAAAACATTACTTGTCTTTCGGTCGATTTGTCTAGCGAAGGAGAATTGCAACAAGTAACTGATTTTCTTTCCTCCACTTGGAATAGAATAGATGCCGTTGTCCATAATGCCGGGAGTTTGTTGTTAAGACCCTTTTCAGAAACGACGCAACATGATTTCGAAAATATATACAAAGTCAATGTTTTTGGCGTAGCCAATTTAACCCGAATCTGTTTGCCATATTTGCAGAGTGGCAGTCATGTGGTAACCATAAGTTCTATGGGAGGTGTGCAGGGAAGTTTGAAGTTTGCTGGATTGGCAGCTTACAGTTCCAGTAAAGGAGCTGTAATTACCTTGTCCGAATTATTAGCCGAAGAATATAAAGAACGAGGAATTTCTTTTAATGTTTTGGCTTTGGGTTCTGTTCAAACCGAAATGTTGCAAGAAGCATTTCCAGGCTATCAAGCACCACTTTCGGCTAGTGAAATGGCCAATTATATTTATGATTTTACGCTTACAGGAAATAAATATTTTAACGGTAAAGTATTGCCCGTTTCTTCCACGAATCCTTAAGTACCCACTTTCTTGAGTTTTTTTGTGTTTCATAAAGCATATTATTTTTGATTTTTTTTAATCTAACCAAACCTACCATGATTGTAACTATGCGTGTTTTTAAAATTGTATTATTTTGTTTTTTTGTAGCAACCAACTTAAATGCTCAATCTTATAAAAGTGACTATCAGACTTTTTATAGTTTCGGTTTTCCTGAAAAGTATATTACAAATGAGTATCAATCTTTTTGCATTAAATTGGATTTATCAGCTCAGCCGACTAAAGTTATTATTGATGGCGAAGCAATGCAATCAAGAACAAGATTGGAGTATAATACTTTTTTTCAAGAAGATCAGTTGATCAATGGATTATCCTCACTCATCAATTTGCGTTATGATAAAGATTGTAATAAAATGGACGGCAAATTTATAGCTGACATAAAGATTAAGGATATTACCTATTATGGAGAAATAAAACAAAGCAGTAGTGGAGAAACTCCTTACTATTTTGAAGTTTTTTATGGGTATAATGTAGTTTGCCAACTGAAGAACAGCATGACAAATCAAACTTTTTTGGAGAAAACAATTGTGGTTAAAAATTCACATTCAAAGCCTGGAGCTGATAAAAATACAGATGGTACTCCTAGAATTTATAATTTCAAAACTAAAGCTGAAGTAAAAAGCTATCTAAATAAATACATTGAGGAAAATTTAATTGTGAATGAGTTAATTCATTCAATCCAGAGTACTGTCGCCCCTGCATTATCTTCCTGGTTAGATGTACAGTATTTTCCCAATACCTATTTTTTTTCTAGGATGTCTAAAGAAGATAAACATCCATTTTATAAAAAAATTAATGAAGAGATTGATCTTTTTAAAAATTGGAAGAAAGCTAATTCTGAGATTCAAACCAATTTATTGACATTAGAAGAAAATTCAGAATTTGTTAAAAATCATAATTTGCGGATAAAAGGAGATAATGTTAATGCGTTTGTCGATAGTAAAGCAAAAGAACGTTATAATTATGTTGTTGCAAGTAAAAATTTCTTAGGTAATTTTATTTTAAAGATGGAAGCATATTCGAAAGAATTTGATGTAAATGATAAAAAACAAAAAGAGGCGGTATGGGCTTGTTATATGAATATTGCTTCTAGTTTTTTGTTTTTGAATGATTTTAAAAGTAGTTTGGAGTATGTAGAAAAAGCTAAAGTATTAGATATTAGTAAGTCTAAAGTTAGGGAAATAGAAGAAAAAAATCTTAGTCTTCAAAAAGATTACCTTAATTTTTTTGATGCCGATGGAAATTTGAAAAAGGATTTAAATAATGGGTATTTAAAATATTTTAATATTTAACATTAGAGCAGGTTTAAATTATTTTAAACCTGCTCTAACAATTATTGATCTGTATTCAGTTTAGAAATAATCACTTGTCAAAATCTCATATAATTGCCCGAAACACTTTTAAAATATTTGCCGGAACATGCCGTAAAGCCAGTTTTTGAACTGATTGTTACGCATCAGGTGCATCTCAAAATTGTAAATGAGAGACAAACGCGTCATGGAGATTACCGAAAAGGAATGAATGGGAAACATGAAATTACGGTGAATGCGAGTCTCAATAAATACAAGTTTTTGATTACTCTGATTCATGAAATTTCGCATTTGGTGGCCTTTGAAAAATTTGGAAGACATATTAAGCCTCATGGGCACGAATGGAAACATTGTTTCCAAAGGATGATGGTGCCATTTATTCGACCAGAGATTTTTCCAAATCATTTGTTGCCATTACTGGCTCGACATTTTAGAAATCCGACCGCAAGCAGTGATACAGATACTACGTTGGCATTGGCTTTAAAGCAGTATGATAAACCAAATGATAAAAACTATATCTTTGATATTCCTTACGGTAGCGTTTTTCGAATTTCAAATGGAAAGATCTTCAAGAAAATAGCCATACGAACCAAACGATATGAATGTTTGGAAATAAGTTCCGGACGATTGTATTTATTTAACCCAAATGCCGAGGTAGAGTTGTTGCCTGGTTAAAAAATGATTAGCTATAAAGTAGCGAAGACAAAAAAATAAAATGAACAAAAATTATTACGCAATATTGATGGCAGGTGGAATCGGTTCGCGATTTTGGCCAGTAAGTACGAGAGAATTCCCGAAGCAATTTCATGATATGTTGGGTTCCGGAGAGACCTTAATTCAGAAAACATTTAGTCGATTATCGCAAATTATTCCGAAAGAGAATATTTTGATTCTGACACACGAAAGTTACAATGACTTGATTTTGGAGCAATTGCCAATGGTTAAACAAGAGCAAATTGTTTTGGAACCTGCCATGAGGAATACAGCTCCTTGTATTTTATATGCTTCATTAAAAATTAAAAAGCTGAACCCAAATGCAGTAATGGTTGTTGCACCAAGCGACCACTGGATTGAAGATGAAATGCAGTTTGTGGCTAATTTGCAACGCTCTTTTGATTTGTGCGAAAGAGAAGAGTCCTTAATGACACTAGGAATTTTGCCAACTTCTCCCAACACAGGCTATGGTTATATTGAATTTGACAAATTGGATAGTCGTTCCATAAAAAAAGTAATTCAGTTTAGAGAAAAACCAGATTCCAAAACAGCCAGACGATTCATTCAAAGCAGGAATTATTTGTGGAATGCAGGAATTTTTATCTGGAGCGTACGATCTATTTTAAAAGCTTTTGAAGAATTTCAACCAGAGATGTTTGCTCTTTTTATGGAGGGTTATGATATATACAACACTGAAAATGAAAATGCTTTTATTCAGTCCCATTATCCAAACGCTGAAAACATTTCCATTGATTATGCCATCATGGAAAATGCCCAAAATGTCTATGTTCTACCAGCCACTTTTGATTGGAACGATCTCGGAACTTGGGGCTCATTGCATGAAAAACTACCAAAAGACGATAATAATAATGCGGTGGTAAATGCAATCGTGCTATTGCAGAACGCATCAAATAATATTATTAGAACCGCTATTGGAAAACAAGTGATTGTTGATGGACTTGATGATTATATTATTGTAGACAAAGATTCTGTCTTATTGATTTATCCTAAAAGTAAGGAACAAGAGATAAAAGCAATTGTATCTCAGTTGAAATCCTAATAAATACTTTTTTTCCATTAAATAAAAAAGTGAATTCTTGAGAATTTTGAGGAGACTCAATTTTCAGAAAGGGATCATTTTTTTTATTTTTTAAAATCCACCAAATCATATGTCTAAAAACGAAAACCAATTTCTCATCTATCTCGCTTTTGCGGCTATCTTTATCATTTGGGGAAGCACTTATTTCTTTATCTTTTTGGGACTTGAAACGATTCCGCCATTTATGTTGATGGGAATGCGATTTGTAATTGCGGGTTTACTTTTGTTGATTTTGATAAAAGCACAAGGGAATTTAAAGAGACCAAGTAAGGAAGCCATAATCAAAAATTCAATTTACGGAACCCTTTTGCTTGTTGGTGGAACAGGATCGGTGATGTGGGCAGAACAATTTGTTCCTTCAGGAATTGCTTCTATTGTAGTTTGTAGTTTGCCTTTTTGGTTCTTAATGCTGGATTATCCAAAGTGGAAAGAAAACTTTTCAAACATTAATTCGCTTTTGGGATTGATTATTGGTTTTGCTGGGGTTATAATCCTTTTTGATGTCAATGAATCTGTTTTTTCAGATCATTTTGTTTTAGGTGTAATAGTAATTATTGCCGGAGGAATTTCTTGGGCACTAGGTTCTTTGTTCTCTAGATACTATCCAACAGATTTGCCTACCTTGATGAATGTCGCTTTGCAAATGCTAAGCGCAGGATTGTTTTGTTTCATGCTGTCTTATTTCACGAAAGAGACCTATGGTTTTGTTTTTGGCAATATATCATTAACTTCTTGGTTGAGTTTGGGATATCTTATTGTTTTTGGGATACTGGCTTTTGTTGCTTATTTATGGCTAATAACGAAGCGCTCATTGATACAAGTTGGAACGTATGTTTATGTAAACCCAGTTATAGCAGTTTTTTTAGGTTGGTTGTTTGCCAAAGAAACCATAAGTGCAAAACAAATACTTGCCTTAATTGTGATTCTAATAGGCGTGGTTCTAATCAACTGGGCTGGATATCGAAAGACTTTATTTGAAAAAAGTAAAGTCTAATTTATCCTTTAAGATAAGCTTCTCTTACTTTTTTGAATAATTCGGAAGAATAAACAAATTCAACAATAGCTTCATTCTCGGTAAGGAAAATTTCTTCTTTGGTGCCTTCCCAGGCTTTTACACCATTTTTTAGAAACAAAATATGATCCCCAATTTCCATTACGGAATTCATATCATGAGTGTTTACGACGGTTGTGATATTGTATTCCTCCGTAATTTCTCGGATTAAATTATCTATCAAAATTGCGGTGTTTGGATCTAATCCCGAATTGGGTTCGTCACAAAACAAATATTTAGGATTGTTTACAATAGCACGTGCAATAGCAACCCTTTTTTGCATTCCTCCAGAAATTTCAGAGGGTAGTTTTTTGTGAGCGCCTACTAGATTTACTCTTTCTAAAACAAAATCCACACGTTTTTGGATTTTGGCATTGCTGTCTTTGGTAAACATTTTTAAAGGAAAACCCACGTTTTCCGAAACGGTCATACTGTCAAAAAGAGCACTTCCTTGAAAAAGCATACCAATTTCGGTGCGAATTTCTCTTTTTTCATCGGCACTTAATTCAGAGTAAATGCGACCATCAAAAGAAATTGTTCCTACTTCTGGTGTATGAATTCCTAATAATGATTTTAATAAAACAGTTTTTCCAGATCCACTTTGTCCGATAATCAAATTGGTTTTTCCTGCTTCAAAAACACAAGAAACTCCTTTAAGAATTTTGACACCGCCAAATGATTTTTCTATGTTTTTTATTTCTATCATTTTGTTAAGAGTAATTGGGTAATAATATAATTTAGCAAGATGATGGTAACTGAAGTCCATACAAAAGATACAGTACTGGCTTTACCAACTTCAAGTGCTCCACCTTTCATGTAAAAGCCATGAAAAGAAGGAATAGTGGCTAGTAGCATACCAAAAATAAAAGTTTTGGTAAAAGCATATGCAATGTGGAAAGGGATAAAATCTCTTTGAATACCTTCGATAAAGTCAATACTAGCTCCAAAACCACCATAAACAGTTGCGATATATCCACCTGCAATACCTAAAAACATTCCAATACCTATTAGAAAAGGATATAAAAGTAAAGCTATAATTTTTGGGAAAACCAAATAATTAAGAGAGTTTACGCCCATTACTTCTAACGCATCGATTTGTTCGGTAACGCGCATCGATCCTATACTGGATGTTATAAAAGAGCCCATTTTTCCTGCCATAATGATAGACATGAAAGTTGGTGCAAATTCTAAAATTACCGACTGACGTGTGGCATATCCAATAAGATATTTTGGAATAAAAGAATTAGTTAGATTCAAAGCCGTTTGCATAGAAACAACTCCGCCGACGAAGAAAGAAATGAAAGCAACAATTCCCAACGAATCAATAATTAAATCATCGACTTCTTTGAAAATTAAACCTTTCATAACAGACCATTTTGTTGGTTTGTTGAAGATTTCTTTCCACATTAAAAAATATTTCCCGATTTGGGATAAATAGCGAATGAGCATCATAATTATATAGAATATGGGCTAAATTACAAACTTGTTGTGAGTTATAAGTTATGCGTTATGGGTTTTTCCTTAGAAAAGTTTTTGTTTCATTTTTTGTAAACGATAATTTCGAATGAAACGGGCTTGTTCTTTGGTTACCAATAAAGGAGTTTTGGCCTTTTTGGCTTTCCAAAAACCTTGGATGTAATCCAAGAAAAGCAATGGTTTCTTTTTCATCATGGCTAATTTCACCGATGCGATTGCTGTAATCCAGAAACCATATCCAAGAGTGTAAAAAGCCTCACCTTGTTTGTAACGTGATGTTTTGTTATAATTAGCACCTGTTGGTTTGAGGTGTTTTACATGTAAACTCGAATCTGTGACTACTTTCCAATTGTAGTATTTGCAAAGTAATTCGTCAACTGTATCCCAGCCCATAGCAGGTTTTAAGCCTCCAATTTGTTGGAAAGTTTCTTTTCGATAGGCTTTTAATGCGCCTCTAATATGATCTTTATCGGTAAGGTTTTCTAAAACCCAGTCGCCATTTTTTTCGATATAACAAAATCCGCCTGCCATTCCGATTGTTGCGTCGGATTGAAAATGTTTAATTACGGTTTCGAAATAATTAGAAGGAAAAATTAAATCGGCGTCAATTTTTACGATTAAATCGTAATCTTCGTCCAAAGTTTCAAATCCTTTCTGAAAAGCTTGAATCACCTTGCTTCCAGGTAAATGTATCGCTTCGGAAGTTTTGTTTGCCAGAGTAATAAACGGATTGTCTTTGGCGAAAGCCAAAACAATTTCGGCAGTTTTATCGGTCGAATTATCATTGACAACCACTACTTTTTTTGGTAAAACAGTTTGCGAAATCAAGGATTGCAAGGTCAAAGCGATAAAAGCCTCTTCGTTGTAGGTCGGAATTACGATGTAATATTTCATTTGTTTTGTTCAAAGCTTTGTCAAAGTTTAAAACTTTGACAAAGCTGTTTATTTTGCTTTTTCAGCGTAAACAATATAATATCTTGGAGTGAAAAATCGCAATAATGGGCGAAATCCAATTTTCTTAACAGGATGTGTAAATTTTTCTCTGTCAATGATTTTCCAGCCTGTTTTTTCTAATAACCAGTCCAATTGCCAATCTTCAAATTCGTGGTAATGTCTGTCCCACATATCCGTTTTACTGCGGTAAGCAGAAGAAAACCAAAGACGCAATGGAATTGATATTAATAATTTATCCGATTTGATTTCGGTTAAAATAGTATAGGGATTGAGTAAATGTTCGAAAATTTCAAAAGCGGTTACTACATCTTTTTTGTCTTCGGAAAAAACACTTTGGTTAATGTCCAAATCTTCGCCAGTAGTGTTTTTTACTGAGTAACCTTCAGCTTTCATGATTTTAGAAAAGGGGTTGTCGACACCCAAGTCCAATATGGTTTGAGAAGTGGATACGTGTTTTTTTAAAAATTCTAAAGTATGTTTGAATCTTTTATTGGGAAACGTTTTTTCGTACATGTTTTTAATTTTTAACTATCGCTTTTGCTTTAGAGTTTGCAAATATAAAGATTCTGTTTCTTATACGGTTTGTAATTTAAGATTTGTCCAAGATTATCGATTGATTTTTGAGATGTATTGTGTGTTTTCAATCTTGTTTTCAAAAAGAAAAGCCCACTGCACTAAAAAAAGTGAGTGAGCCTTAAAATAAATAAGCGTACAGCTTAGTTTAATATCGATAAACAAATGCATTGATGTTCATTCCTGCTCCCACAGAAGCAAAAATGAGTACATCTCCTTTGTGGATTTCTTGGTCCTCGATTTGTCCTCTAATCAAAAGGTCAAAAAGGGTAGGCACGGTTGCAACACTGCTGTTTCCAAGTTCGTGTATGCTCATTGGCATAACGTCTTTTGGGGGAGTTTGCCCGTATAATTTGTAAAAACGATGAATGATGGCTTCATCCATTTTTTCGTTGGCTTGGTGAATGAGGATTTTTTTAACATCATTAATCCCCAGGCCACTTTGATCCAAACAGCTTTTCATGGCTGCAGGAACCTGGCTTAAAGCAAATTCATAAATTTTACGACCGTACATTTTGATGTACTTAGTGTCGGGATCTAAATCTGGGTTGTATGATTTTCCGAAATAAAGAAAGTTGGCTTCTTCTGCTGCATACGTAGCGCTTTCGTAAGATAACATTCCAGTTTCGTCATCTGAGGCTTCTATCACAGAAGCTCCGGCTCCATCAGAGTAGATCATGGAATCTCTGTCGTGGGCATCTACTACTCGGGACAATGTTTCGCCACCTATGACAAGGCACTTTTTTGCCATACCCGATTTTATGAATGCATTGGCTTGCAATACGCCTTCAATCCAGCCTGGGCATCCAAAAAGGATATCGTAAGCAACGCATTTTGGATTCTTTATTTGTAATTGATGTTTTACTCTTGTGGCCAAACTTGGGATAATATCCGATTGGGTTGTACCGTATTTTACATCTCCAAAATTGTGTGCAAAAATGATATAGTCCAAGGTTTCTGGATCTATTCCTGCGTTCTCTATCGCTTTTTGGGAGGCGAAAAACGCTAAGTCTGAGGCAGTGTATTTATCCTCGGCATATCTTCTTTTTTCGATACCCGTAATACCTTTGAATTTGTTAATTACGACTTCGTTTGGATAAGCAAAAGGTGAACCATCTTCATTTAAAAACACATGTTCACTAAAATCGGTGTTGCTAATCTTTTTCTCAGGAATATAGCTTCCTATACCAGTTATTTTTATTTTCATTGTGATATTTTCCAGAATAAATTTTGGCTAAATTAATTATAATAAATGTATAAAGGGCAAATTATTTACTATGCATGCATATAATTGCAGAATATTAAATATATGGCAAAATTATTGAATATATTTTATTGAAAATTATTAAATGATGCATTTTATTCTTGGAATCACTATAAATAACAAAGCGGGTATTTTTTGTTAAAAAATTTATTCTTTGTTTTAAAAGGATAAATGTCATTTGATTTTAAATAAAAAGTTTTAACGGTAAAAGGATGATTTTGTCTAGAATTAGAAAGGCTTTTGGTACATATTTCATGAAAATTAAATACGTTGAATAAACCGTTGAGAGCGGCATCCCATCTCGTTTTTTCTACGAGGTGTATATAGTAGATAGCAGTAGGAATGCTGATGAAAAATGGAAAACATCTGCTCCTAGATTTTTATTCAGAATTCTAATAAATTAAAACCCTTTCAGTTTCTTGCTGAAAGGGGTAGCTTATTCTTTTAAATTTAAATCTAATGAAAATTATTTTATTGTCGTTATTACTATAACACCACTAGATCCTTGAGATCCATAATAAGAAGCTTCAGCGCCTTTTAAAACCCTTATTGATTTTACATTATTAGGAATAAGATAATCGATATTTGATACTATCATCCCGTCAACAACAAATAATGGCTCAGAAGCATAATTTATTGAACTAACTCCCTGAATGGTTATTTTGTGATCTCTTGAAACGGTCACTCCGGGTACTTTGCCTCTTATCATGTCGTAGATAGTATTGTAATTACTCTTGTCACTTTGGGTACTTTTACCTTGAGATTTGGCAACATATTTGTCTTCTGATTTTGAATATGCAATTGAGACATCATTCCCTTTTTCTGTTTTTTTTGATTGATCGGCTTCTAAAAACACAAAACTCATCTTGTTTTCATTATTATATTTAGAAGATAATAATCCGTATTCATGAGAGTAAACATTAATTGTGCCCACCTTTGCAGGAATTGAAACTTCAAAATCTCCATTCTTATCTGTTGTTACTTTGGAGTATATGGAATCTAGATATATTTTAGCTTTTGCAACAGGTTTATTGTTAAAATCCACGACCTTCCCAGTTAGTCTATTTTGACCGTATCCAAAAAACACAAATGATAAACAAATAGTAAGTAATATTTTTGAAATTTTCATAATGAGATTATTTAATTAGGGATTAGGGAGTTAAGTTATTTAATTTTTTTGAATAATCATTAATGTATTAAAAGTTTATCAATTTCCACTAGTGTGGAGTTACTTCGTCTATTCGCTGTTACTAGGGTTCTCCTCCTTGGGAATGACATTTTTTTGAAAAATATTTTATGAAAAGCAGAATAGGTTTCCTAGCCCTGATGGAAGCGGCATCTCCCGATTTAGAAAAACAAGGCTTTTTTGCCGTAGTTTTTGTTAATCGGGAATACAGTGTACAGCAGGACTGATGTTAATGAGGAGCGAATAATTTCTGCTCCTTATTTTTATTAGGATTATAAAATGAAAAACCCTTTCAGTTGTAATACTGAAAGGGTTTTGTATAATCTGAAGTTTGCAATCTGCAATCTAAATTCTGCTTTCTGGAATCTAACTTTCCATATAAGCCTCGATAGGCGCACAGCTACACACTAGGTTTCTGTCACCGTAAGCATCATCGGCTCTACGAACGGTAGGCCAGAATTTGTTTTCGGCGATGTAATCGAGTGGGAAAGCGGCTTGCTCTCTGCTGTATGGGAAATCCCAAGTTTCGGCAGTAAGCATTGCCAATGTATGAGGTGAATTTTTCAATACGTTGTTACTGTCTTCGATAGTTGCTGCTTCGATTTCTTTACGAATGGCAATCATAGCATCACAAAAACGGTCTAATTCTTCCAGGTTTTCACTTTCGGTTGGTTCGATCATCAAGGTTCCTGCCACTGGGAAAGAAACGGTTGGTGCGTGGAAACCATAATCCATTAAACGTTTTGCGATATCGGTAACTTCGATTCCTTTTTGTTTGAAAGGACGACATTCTAAAATCATTTCGTGAGCCGCACGACCCATTTCACCAGAGTATAACGTATCGTAGTGACCGTTTAATTTTTCTTTGATGTAATTGGCGTTTAAGATAGCGTGTTCAGTAGCTTCTTTTAATCCATCGGCGCCTAACATTGTGATGTAACCGTAAGAGATCAAACACACCAATGCCGATCCCCAAGGTGCTGCAGAAATACCTGTAATCGCACTGCTTCCTCCTGTTGGGATAACTGGGTTTGATGGCAAGAAAGGAACTAAGTGCTCCGCAACGCAAATTGGTCCAACACCTGGTCCACCACCACCGTGAGGGATGGCGAATGTTTTGTGAAGGTTCAAGTGACAAACGTCTGCTCCAATAGTTGCAGGGTTGGTCAAACCAACTTGTGCATTCATATTGGCTCCGTCCATATAAACTTGTCCACCGTTTTCGTGGATAATTCTTGTGATTTCGATAATAGCACTTTCAAAAACCCCGTGAGTCGACGGATAAGTAACCATCAAACAAGAAAGGTCATCTTTGTGCTCAATTGCTTTTTGACGCAAATCTTCTACGTCAATATTACCGTTTTCTAATGTTTTGGTTACGATTACTTTCATACCCGCCATAGCTGCAGAAGCTGGATTGGTTCCGTGAGCCGATGATGGAATTAAAGCAATGTTTCTGTGGTGATCACCACGAGATTGGTGGTACGCACGAATAACCATTAATCCTGCATATTCTCCTTGCGCTCCTGAGTTAGGCTGCAAAGTTGTTCCTGCAAAACCGGTAATTACGTTTAATTGTTGTTCCAATTTAGATAACATTTCTTGGTATCCTTGTGCTTGGTCTAGCGGTGCAAAAGGGTGAATGTTGTTCCAAAGTGCATTGCTTAATGGTAACATCTCTGAAGCTGCATTCAGTTTCATTGTACAAGATCCTAGAGAAATCATCGAGTGATTCAATGATAAATCTTTACGCTCCAACATTTTGATGTAACGCATCATTGCTGATTCTGAGTGGAATTGGTTGAAAACATCGTGTTGTAAGAAAGAAGATGTTCTTGCTAAATCCTCAGGGAAATGAACGGCTTCTGATAAAGTTTCGATTGTTGTTGCTTGCTTACCATTTGCGGAAGCGAAAATACCAACAATTTTATTGATGTCGGCGATACTTGTCGTTTCATTCAAAGAGATTGAAACCGTATTGTCGTCGATGTAGTAGAAGTTTACTTCGTTTTGTTCTGCAATAGTGCGAACTTTTTGAGCATCTGCTTTGATAACGATTGTATCGAAGAAAGCAGTATTGGTTTGTTGCAAACCTAGTTTCTCTAATTCGTTAGACAAAGTAGCTGCCAAAGAGTGAACTTTATCAGCGATATATTGCAAACCTTTTGGTCCGTGATATACAGCGTACATTCCCGCCATTACAGAAAGTAAAACTTGTGCAGTACAAATATTTGAAGTCGCTTTGTCGCGTTTGATATGTTGCTCACGAGTTTGCAAAGCCATACGCAAAGCACGATTCCCGTTAGTATCAACAGTTACCCCGATGATTCTTCCTGGCATAGATCTTTTGTACTCGTCTTTGGTAGCAAAATAAGCAGCGTGTGGTCCACCATAACCCAACGGAATTCCGAAACGTTGTGTGGTTCCAACTACTACTGCAGCTCCCATTTCTCCTGGAGGAGTTAGTTTTGTTAAACTCAAAATATCGGCAGCAACGGCTACTTTAATTTCATTTGCTGCAGCTTTTGCAATAAATGAAGTATAGTCGTTTACTTGACCATATTTACCTGGATATTGAAGGATAGCCCCGAAAAAGTCTGATGAGAAATCAAAAGTTTCGTGGTTTCCAACAACCAATTCTATTCCGATTGGAGTAGAACGAGTTTGTAAAACCGATAAAGTTTGAGGTAATATTTCTTCGGAAACGAAGAATTTATTGATATTGTTTTTCTTTTGATCGCGTGTTCTTACATCAAATAATAAAGCCATTGCTTCGGCAGCTGCAGTCGCTTCGTCCAATAAAGAAGCATTGGCGATTTCCATTCCGGTAAGTTCAACTACCATAGTTTGGAAATTTAGAATAGCTTCCAGACGACCTTGAGCAATTTCGGCTTGGTAAGGTGTATAAGCAGTGTACCATCCTGGGTTTTCAAAAATATTTCTTTGAATAACAGCAGGAACAATAGCCTGATTGTATCCTAAGCCGATGTATGATTGAAACATTTTGTTTTTACTTCCAAGCTGGGTGATATGATTGGCATATTCATATTCGGTCATGGCAGGGTCTAATGCAAGAGGTGCTTTTAGACGAATATCATCCGGAAGTGTTTCATAAACAAGTCGCTCTATAGAGTCAACTCCTATGGTCTTCAACATGTGTTGTAAATCTGTTTCTCTCGGGCCAATGTGTCTTAAAGCAAAAGAATCTGTTTTCATATGTGTGTAGCTACTATTTATTTTTATGTCTAAAGGAAAAGCCAGATTGTTTAAATATTCAATTATATTTGAATTTCAGTCCAATCGAGACTATTTAGTGTAGAAATAAAAGTGTTGTGTTTTTTTGTGGTGCAAAAATAAATATTAATCTCTTAATAAAGCCCTTTTTTAACTTGATTTTATAGGGATTTTTCAACTAATTGGCTGGTTTATTAACAATTGATTAAATTTGTTTAATGAAGGTTTTAAAAAGCATTCTCCAATTTTACATAAACAGCAGCATTCATGTTGGTTTGTCCTGTTTTGCTTTGGTACAAATGACTAATTTTATGTTCCACATTCCAGAGGATAAGCCGATAGCAAATTTTGCTTTTTTTGGAACTATTGTGGGGTATAATTTTGTCAAGTACGATAGTTTTGCTCGAACACGTAAAATAAAAATGAGAGGTACTTTGAAACTGATTGTTTTGTTTAGTGTTTTTTCTTTTTTGGCGGTTGGTTTTTACTTTTTTCAATTGCAACGCATAACACAAATTGTTTCAGTAGGGGTTTTATCGCTGACTTTATTGTACACGTTACCATTTTTTCCGAATCGGAAAAATGCTAGAAATTGGGCTGGTGTCAAAATTTATATTGTGGCTTTGTGTTGGGTTGGAGTAACTTTAGTATTGCCAATTCTGGATGCTGGAATTGCAATAACGTTGGATTTTTATCTAAAAAGTGTTCAACGATTTATATTGGTTTTTGTATTGATTCTTATTTTTGAAATTATAGATTTGGCCAATGATGATCCTCATTTAAAAACCGTTCCTCAGCAAATAGGAGTGAGGCGGACTAAAAATCTTGGATATGTTTTATTAATGCTTTTTTGTATTTTGGAATTGTTTAATAGTAATTTCAAATACAATATTGTGCATTTAGTATTAATGATTATCATAGCCACTATTACCGCTTTGTTTTTGGCTTTCGCCAATGAAAAACGTTCCAAATATTACACTTCGTTTTGGGCAGAAAGTATTCCAATTTTTTGGTGGGTTTGTGTTTTGTGTTTTTGGAAAATGTAATGATTGGTGAATATAATCACTAAAAAATATATTATTTGGTGAATATAATCACCAAAAAACATAATAATTGGTGAATATAAAAATATTTTATTACATTTGTTTAAAATGAATGTGATGATAATAAGGAGTTTAATAGATAGAATACGAGATAGGCTGAATAAAGGAAAAGCAATCGTTCTTGTCGGCCCGCGTCAGGTAGGGAAAACGACCTTGATAAATGCATTGTTAAAGGATATTTCGTATTTATTTTTGGACGGAGACGATTCAGTGGTAATAGAAACTTTATCCAATGCTAATACAGAAACCTTAAAGAGTATCATTGGTGAATATAAATATGTTTTTATCGATGAGGTACAGCGGATTCCGAATATAGGATTGAAACTAAAAATCATTGTTGATCAAATAAAAGAAGTCCAAGTTATCGTGAGTGGTTCTTCGGTTTTGGATATTCATAATCAAACGCAAGAACCGCTTACGGGAAGGAAATTTGAGTTCCAAATGTTTCCTGTTTCTTGGAATGAATTCGAAAATAATGTGGGTTATATCAAAGCGAAGCAACAACTCGAACTCCGATTGTTATACGGAATGTATCCAGATGTAATCAATAACTTTGGAAATGAATATGAGATTCTTAAAAATTTAGTGTCGAGTTATTTATACAAAGATATTTTGGCTTTGACAGGCATTCGAAAATCAGAAGTTTTAGAAAAAATTCTGCAAGCTTTGGCGTTACAAATTGGTAGCGAAGTAAGTTACAATGAAATAGCTCAATTGGTGGGTGTTGATAAAAATACGGTTAGTAATTATATTGATTTACTCGAAAAAAGTTTTGTGATTTTTAGGTTGAACAGTTTTAGCCGAAATGTTCGAAATGAAATCAAAGCCAATAGGAAAATATACTTCTATGATAATGGCGTTCGAAATATGTTGATTGGGAATTTTAACTTTTTGGAATTCCGTCAGGACAAAGGAGCGCTTTGGGAAAATTTCTTAATTTCGGAACGAATGAAAGTGTTGAGTTATCAAAATAGTGTAGCAAAACCTTATTTTTGGCGTACGACTCAACAACAAGAAATCGATTATATCGAAACGGTTGCCGATGAAGTCAATGCTTTTGAATTCAAATGGAAAACTAAAAAAGTGAAACTGCCCAAAACTTTTTCGGACAATTATCAAGGGAGTTTTACGGTTGTGACTGTGGAGAATTTCAGGGAGTTTTTGAAGGTTTAATCTTCCGAGAACTCTCTTAAAATCTGATTTCTATTCAAAAGAAAATCAGTTAAATGTCTTTTTAAGAATAAAAAATTAAATAATTTTCCAATAATACCAAACGGAGTTTCATATTGCAGTTTATCTGTCATAATTGTTTCTCCATCTATTTCTTCAAAAAAATGCTGATGTTGGAATGATTCGAATTTTCCTTCTTCCATTTCATCCATAAAATAATCAGGAGTGGTCATCGCAGTAATTCGACTTTTGTGGGTTAAGTAAAATCCAAAATGTTTGCCTCTCCACGTTACAGTCTCATTGTAATTTATTAATCCAGAAGTTATACCAGCGATAGCTTTTTCTTTAGATTTATTAGCAGATTGTTGATGGATATCAATATTTCGAGATACGTCAAAAACAATTTGTTTTGAGGCTTTAATTTTAGTTGCGAGGTTTATAGTTGTCATTTTATGTTATGTTTTTTAATGCTTTTTCTAAAGTGTCGAATTTAAATTGAAAACCATTTTCTTGTAATCGCTTTGGAATTACATTTCTACTTTTTAAGACCAATTCAGCTTCTGTGCCAATGAGTACAGCTCCGAATTTTAGTAGCGATTGATTTATTGGAAAGCCAAAAGAAATTCCGACTGCTTTTTGTAATAATGACATAAAGCTTTTATTTTCAATTGGTTTTGGGGATACAATATTTATAGCTCCTGTTATTTCATTCTCAATTATAAAAGCGATTGCTCTCGCAAAATCTTCTTCATGAATCCAACTTATAAATTGGTTTCCTTTTCCTTGTTTTCCTCCAAAACCCATTTTAGCCAAATTTTTCAGAGGAATAAAAGCACCCCCATTTTGCCTAAAACTATTGAAGTTCTCAAAGCGGTTTTTAGCGTATTTGGAGTTTCAATTTTAAAAAATGATTTTTCCCAAGATTGAGCAACATTCATGGAAAAATCATTTCCAATTTCTCCGTTAATTTCATCCATTTGCTTGTCTAATGAAAAACGATAAATTGTAGAAGTTGATGAATTCAGCCAGTGTTTCGGAGGGTTTTTACAGTTTAAAACCGCTTTGTTTAAAATTTTTGTGCTCTCAATTCGAGATAACAAAATCTCTTTTTTATTTTTTTTAGTATAGCGACAATCAACTGATTTTCCAGTTAGATTTATTAAAACCGTTGCGTTTTCTAATTCATTTTCCCAACCAGAAAAAGATTTGGCGTTCCAGTTGATATATTTTAGAGTGCTGACCGTTCTGTTATTTCCTCTAGTAAGAATTACAATTTCGTCGAATTTATCTTGAAAGTGATGTATTAGGCTTTGCCCCAAAAAGCCAGTTCCTGCTGCAATGATGAGTTTATTTAGTTTCATTGGTGTAAATTAATAGTGATAAATATAAACATAAGACTGGAGGTAGATACCAAATCCAACTTTCATTGTAGTAACATAAAAAGAAAAAAAATACAGCCACAATGAAAAAGTAAATGTTAATAAATATGTTTTTTGGATTTTCTTGCCAATACTTAAATGCAAGTATCATTTGAATTAAACCTGTGACCATTGTCGATAGTAATGCTAACGCAAGTAGTCCACTTTCAAATATTGCAAATAAAGAGATGAATATTGGGATGCATAATGCAATTGTATTTAGGGTTTTTATTGCTTTCATAGTTTCTTTTATTTTTAACTTTTGTTTGAGACCCCAGTATATTTTAATGTTTCATGGTTTTTAAGCTTTAAAAACTAATTCTGTTCATTTTGAGTTTCTTTAGCTTTTCTTTTTCCTCTGAAAAAGAAATATAAATTGAGGAACAACATTAATCCAAGATAGATAGAAAATCCTCCAATTTTATAACTCAAGGCTTCAATAAGTGATTGGTAACTGTTGTCATAAATACTCAATTGTAAAATCATTAATGCGAAACCCAAATTGAGAAGATAAAAGCCCGTTTCAAATAGTTTGTTAGTTGCATTTGCAATTTCTTCTCTGCCTTTGAAAATGTCAAGCATATATATTTTCCCGTTTTGGAATAATGTTTTTGAAACATAATAAGTTAAGAAGATTGCAATTGGTAAATAGATTGCGTAACCGATTAGAATTTTTGTAGTTTCCATGATAATAAGTATTTAAGTGTTATTCAATTAATTTGTGAATGTATTTGGTAATAATTATAATGTTTGTGTAATGTAATGCTGAAATAATAAAAACAATTGTTGCTGTTTTTATCGCTATGGCTTCAATAAGTTGGTTTGCTGAAAGTATTTTTTCCCACGAAATTAATGTCATTGAGCAATAACCAATGTTTAAAAGATAATAGCCTAATAGTAGAGCCTGATTTATTTTGTGGCATAAATCGGTATGATTTGGAATCAATTCTGAAACATAAACATTCCCATTTTTATAACAGATTTTCCCAACTCTAACAATTATTAAGATTGTAATTGTTAAGTAAATTAAATATCCAATAATATTGTGGTTCATTTGTTTGCTTTGTTATAGATTAGTATAGAAAGATAGATTGCTAAAACGGGTGGAATAAATAGTAAGATGAGATATAAAATATCGTTGCTAAGAATCAGCCCATTGGCAAACCATGTCGCAAAAAAGAGAATTACTAATGCAATGTATGTTTGAAGCATTTTATCATTAGGTTCATTAATTAATATTTTGATGCCAATAACGACTTGAAATAATCCCGTAAGGATCATAAATAATAAGCCATAGCCAATAAGGTTTCCGGAATTCTGGTTTGTTATATACCCTAATGAAATGAGTAGTGCAGGAATTCCAACAAAAAAGTAATTTAGGTAATTTAGATTTTTCATAGTTATCTTTTGTTTTAAACTTTCAGAAAAAAATGAAAGTTTTGATTAAATTTTTTTAATTTGAAATTTACTTCATAATTTTTAGAACCAAGCGCCCTAACCAATTTTCATTAAACTCTGTCATTTTGTCCAACATATTATCGGCTTTCAAAACGAAATCATAAAGTTTGGTAGTTTGGTCTATAAATTGTTTTTCTTCAATAGTATTATTAGTTTTTATGGATGAAACTTCTTTTAGGATTTTAAGAGCAGGTTTGATTTCACGTTTACTTCTTTCTCTGGCAATTTTAGAGGCCAGTTCATCTAAATCTTTTTCGGCAATAAAAAATTCTCTACGTTCGCCTGCTTTATATTCTTTGTAAACAATTCCCCAATCCATCAAAGCTCTAAGATTCATGCTAGCATTTCCTCTGGAAATTTGTAATTCATCCATAATGTCTTCCATCGAAACAGGCTCGTTTGATACCATCAATAAAGCATGGATTTGTGCCATGGTTTTATTAATTCCCCACTGTGAACCTAAAGCTCCCCAAGTTTGTACGAATTTATTTTTTGCTTCTTTGAATTCCATTTTTGGTTTATTTCCTTTTGTTGAAACAAAGGTAAGTAAAAGTTTTTAAACTTTCAAAAATAAATGAAAGTTTATTTTAAAAAGAAAACCGAAGCATTACTACTTCGGTTTCTAATATTTCTAACAATCTAGAAATCTATAACAATCCTGCTCTTTTCAACAAAGCATCTGGTTTTGGTTCTTGCCCTCTGAAACGTTTGTATAAAATCATTGGGTGTTCGGTTCCTCCTTTTGAAAGTACATTTTCCTTAAATTTCTCTGCTACTTCAGTATTAAATATACCTTCTTCTAAGAAATAATCAAATGCATCAGCATCCAATACTTCAGCCCATTTGTAGCTGTAATAGCCAGAAGAATATCCTCCTTGAAAAATATGCGAAAAAGCAGTGCTCATCGCATTTTCTGCTACGTCCGGATACAATTGTGTCGAAGCAAATTGTTCTGTTTCAAACGCTTTGATGTCTGTAATGTTTGTAGGATCTTGTCCGTGCCAACCCATATCCAGTAGTCCAAAACTCAATTGACGCATTGTTGCCATTCCTTCTTGGAAACTTGCACTTTCTTTGATTTTTTGTACATATTCCTGCGGAATAACTTCACCGGTTTCGTAATGGTGTGCAAACAAAGCCAAAGCCTCTGGTTCATAGCACCAGTTTTCCATAATCTGACTTGGTAATTCCACAAAGTCCCAATAAACAGATGTTCCCGAAAGATTCGGATATGTAGTATTTGCTAACATTCCGTGCAATCCGTGACCAAATTCGTGAAATAAAGTCGTTACTTCATTAAATGTCAAAAGAGACGGTTTCGTTTCAGTAGGTTTTGTAAAGTTGCAAACATTCGAAATATGAGGTCTTTCGTTTATGCCGTCTTTAATGTATTGTGATTTGAAAGAAGTCATCCAAGCACCATTTCGTTTGCCTTTTCTCGGAAAGAAATCGGCATAAAAAACAGCAACCAATTCGTTGTTTTTGTCTGTTACTTCATAGGTGGTTACTTCTTCATGGTATTTGTCGATATCGAAAACCTCAGTAAAAGTCAGCCCGTACAGTTTTCCTGCAATGGTGAAAGCACCATTTAAAACTTTCTCCAATTGAAAATAAGGTTTCAATTTTTCATCATCTAAATTGAATAATTGTTGTTTCAATTTCTCCGAATAATAAGCACCATCCCATTTTTCAAGTTGCTCAATACCGTCCAATTCTTTGGCGAAAGCCGATAATTGATCAAATTCTTTTTGTGCAGCCGGTTTGGCTTTGGCCAATAAATCATTGGAAAACGATAATACTTTCTCAGGACTTTCAGCCATGCGCTCTTCAAGAACAAAATGGGCATGAGTTTTATAGCCTAAAAGATTGGCTCTTTCGAAACGCAGTTTAGTAATTTTTAAAACAATCTCCTGATTGTCGAATTCGTTATTTTGAAAACATCTGGCACCAAAAGCAATCGCCATTTTTTTACGCAATTCACGATTGTCAGCATACGTCACAAACGGAATATAGCTTGGATGATCCAATGTAAAAATCCAACCTTCTTTTTCTTGGGCTTTCGCCAAAGAACGAGCCGCTTCGATGGTTCCTTCCGGTAAACCTCCCAAATCCTTTTCATCTATAAGATGCAATTCGAAAGCATTGGTTTCAGCCAAAACATTTTCACCAAATTGCAAGCTCAATTTCGATAGTTCTTTATCGATTTCTCGTAACTTATTTTTCTTGTCTTCGGGTAAATTAGCTCCATTTCTGGAAAAGCTTTTGTATTGTTTGTCCAGAAGTGTTGTTTGCTCTGGATTCAAGCTCAATGAATCCATTTGCTCATAAACCATTTTTATTTTGGCAAATAGAGCAGCATTCAAACGAACATCATTTCCAAATTCAGATAATAAAGGCGAAACGTCTTGAGCAATTTTTTGCATTTCGTCACTCGTTTCAGCCGAATTTAAATTGAAAAAGATACTTGAAATTCGATCCAAGGTGTCTCCGCTAAATGATAACGCTTCAATAGTATTTTGAAAAGTAGGATTTTCTGTGTTACCAACTATTGCGTCAATTTCGGCTTTGGCCAAATCAATAGCTTCCTGAAAAGCAGGAAGATAATCTTCGTTTTTTATTTTTGAAAATGGCGCAGTATCTAGCTTGGTGCCAAATTTTTGAAGTAGTATATTCATAATTCTATATTCTATTTTGTTTCAAACAAGTGGTTATTATGGGGTTGCATTTTTATCTTTTGAAAACAAAAGACAAGAAAAATATGTTAAAATTTTCGACAAGCATGTATTTTGTCGATTATTTATGTACTTTTGTCGAGAAATTAATTAACGCATGAATTAATTCAGTCGAATTTATAAGCTCTTTTTGTCCCAAATCACAAAGAAATTTATATCATTAAATACCACACACATTTATTGATAAAACTAAATTCCCCCAAGTTTAGATTTTACAATACCAAAAAAGCTCCTTTTTCAGGAGCTTTTTTTATTTATTCAAGTTTTCAGAAGATTTATAAACGGCTTCTTTCAGTCCTTCTTTATAGGTGATGATTTTGTCCAAAACAATTTTATCAGCACTTCCTATGATTTGTGCGGCGAGGATTCCGGCATTTTTTGCTCCGTTTAAAGCAACAGTGGCAACAGGAACACCGCCTGGCATTTGTAAAATGGACAAAACACTGTCCCAACCATCAATAGAGTTGCTAGATTTTACAGGAACCCCAATCACAGGTAACGGAGACATAGAAGCCACCATTCCAGGTAAATGAGCAGCGCCTCCAGCTCCGGCAATAATCACCGAAATGCCACGAGTGTGGGCATTTTTGCTGAAATCAAATAACTTTTCAGGGGTTCTGTGTGCCGATACAATATCGACTTCTACCGCTATATCAAATCCTTTTAAAATGTCTATGGCATCCTGCATTACCGGCATATCCGAAATGCTTCCCATTATTATGGCAACTTTGCTCATTATGTTTTTTTTTTTTTAACACAGATTTCACAGATTTACACAAATTCAATCTGTAGTAATCTGTGAAATCTGTGTTTGATTATTTTGTACTAATTACTCTTATCGTATTTTTCACGTCCTCGGCAATTCTTCTTGCTTCATTGATGTCTTCATTGACAATTGTTACATGTCCCATTTTTCTGAAAGGGCGGGTTTGTTTCTTGCCGTAAATGTGTGGTGTAACGCCATTCCATCCTAATATTTTTTCTATATTTTCATAAACGACATCTCCAGAGAAACCTTCTGCTCCAGAAAGATTGACCATAATTCCGGCTACTTTGCTCTCTGTATTTCCTAATGGCAAATCTAAAATGGCACGCAAATGGTTTTCAAATTGTGAAGTATAACTCGCTTCAATCGAATAATGACCTGAATTGTGTGGGCGAGGAGCCACTTCGTTTACCAAGATTTCATCGTCTTCGGTTTGGAACATTTCAACTGCCAAAAGACCAACATGATTGAATTGCTGAGAAACATTCAGCGCAATTGCTCTTGCTTTGTCTGCTACTTTTTCGTCAATTCTGGCAGGGCAAATCACATATTCTACTTGATTGGCTTCGGGGTGAAATTCCATTTCTACCACAGGATAGGTTCTTATTTCTCCTTGAGGATTGCGGCATACAATTACGGCCAATTCATTTTTGAAAGGAACCATCGTTTCTGAAATACATTCCACATTTGGTAAATTTTCTAAATCAGAAGCTTTTCTGATGACTTTTACGCCGTTTCCGTCATATCCAAATTCGGTACACTTCCATACAAAAGGAAGTTGGATATTAGAATCCACTAAATCCACTACCAATTCTTTTAAAGTTGCATAACGTTTGAAAGGAGCCGTTGGAATATTGTTCTCTTTATAAAACGCTTTCTGAATTCCTTTGTTTTGTATTAGTTTCAGTGTTTTTGGCGAAGGATATACTTTTAAGCCTTCGTTTTCCAATTTTTCCAAAGCATCAAGATTTACCAATTCAATCTCAAAAGTCAAAACATCTACTTGTTTTCCAAAATTGTAAACGGTTTCAAAATCCATCAAGTCGCCTTGAAAAAAATGATTACACGCAATTTTGCAAGGAGCTTCGTCGCTAGGATCAAGTACATACGTTTGAATATCAAATTTACGGGTGTCAAACAATAGCATTTTGCCTAATTGTCCGCCACCGAGTATGCCTAATTTAAAAGGGGATGAAAAATAATTCATTTGTTTTGTTTATTGTTTATTAACGGTCAAATGCAGTCACTTCGCTCGTGTCATTTATGTTAATTTATTTAAAAATTCATCTGGGGTATATACGTTGATTTCTGAAAATTTAAAATCTTTCAAATCTCTAGTTATAATACAATCCATAGTGTTTATTGATTGTGCTGTGGTAATCTGAATAGCGTCTTCGAAATCTTTGTGACTGGATTTGAGGCTTTTTTTAATAATATTTTTATCAACAGGAATAATATTAATTACATCTGTAATTTCGTCCAAAGCCATTCTGATTTTATCTTCATCAATAAATCTTTTCAATAAATAGTGTAATGTAACTATTGTGTTTGATGAGGTATAATAGATGACTTTCTTGCTCAGACCAAGTTTGTAAATTTCTGAAGATGATTTATAAAATGGTTGTCTGTTTGCTAGTATATCCATTAAAATATTGGTATCTAAAAAAACGTGCTTCATTTTAAATATTTTTCTTCTAAATATTCTTGAATAGCTTTTTTTTCATCAAAATCAGGAGGTAAACTTACAATACCAGTGATTTTTTTTATCCTAGACTCCAATTCATCTTCATCGTTTTTATTATTATTTGAATTTGAAACCAAACTTTTAAAGTAATTTTCTACCATTTCCGATAAACTTCTACCAGTTCCTTTGGCATAGATTTTAGCTTTTTCTATGACATCTTTTTCTAACGATAATGTGAGTTTAGTATTCATGTACGTATAGTTTTTGCAAAGATACGGATATTTTTTATTTTGCCTATTTTTGGTAGTATAAAATGCTATTTTATTTTCTTCAAAACTTCTTTGGCGACAGCCTTATAAGCCGCACTGTGATTTGGGAAGTCTTTGGTAATTATAATTTTCAATTCGGGATGAATCCAGTCATAATGTTGTCCTAAAATGTATAAAGTTCGCATTGAATAGGCTTTGGAAGCTACTTTGATATCATTTATCAACCAGTCAAAAGAGCTTTCTATGATTTCTTCTAAATTTTTTTCGGAAAGAATAATTTCCATTTTCTTGTAATGAGAAAGTACTAAAAGCTGACAAATTTTTGCCGCTGGTCGTATGGCACTTTCGTCTTTTAAGTTCTTGATTTGGGAACAAAAAAAATCCAAATGGGCTGTAATCCATTCCAATTTTCGGTAACATACAAATTCCAGAATCCAAAAGGCTTTGGATGCATTTTTGTTTGAAGTCTGAAAACACAACTGAATCAACTCCGAAAAAAGTTCCCGATTATCCAGAACTTCATTGGCATATTTTTGTCTGTTGGCTCGATGTCCAGTTACATAATCTAAGTTTTTTTGGAATTCGGTGAGCATCATCTCTGTTTTTGATTTAAAAGTACAAATCAATTGACAATTGTCAAAAGTGAAATCCCTATCTTTGCCAAATATTTTAAAATATAAAACTGTGATACAACTACACGATAAACAATTTGTTCCGTTTATTTCAGCCCAAGAGATAAACTTTGCTATTGAAAAAATGGTAGCGCAAATAGAAGACGATTTTTTTGACGAAACACCAATTTTTATTGGAGTATTGAATGGTTCTTTTATGGTAGTTTCCGATTTTTTAAAATTATACAAAAAACCTTGTGAAGTATCTTTTATCAAATTAGCTTCTTACGAAGGAACTTCCTCTACAGAATCGGTTAAGCAATTAATCGGTTTAAACCAAGATTTAACAGGACGTACCGTAATTGTTATTGAAGATATTGTTGATACAGGAAACACTTTGGAAGAATTGAAACATTTGTTCAAAAGCCAAAATGTAAAACATTTTAAGATTGCAACGCTGTTTTTTAAACCGGATGCTTTCAAAAAGGACCTGAAAATTGACTATGTGGGTATTCGTATTCCCAACAAATTTATCGTTGGTTTTGGTTTAGATTACGATGGTCTTGGCAGAAACTTACCCGAAGTATATCAATTAAAGGAATAACAAAATAGTAAAAATCATATATAAAAAAGGAATGATCAATATAGTTTTATTTGGAAAGCCAGGAGCAGGAAAAGGAACTCAGGCAGAATTTTTAAAAGAAAAATACAAATTAACACACATTTCAACTGGAGATGTTTTTCGTTACAACTTGAAAAACGACACTCCATTAGGTAAAGAAGCAAGAGTGTACATGGATGCCGGGGATTTGGTTCCAGACGAATTGACTACCAAAATGCTTATTGATGAGGTAAACAAACACCTAGACACTAACGGGATTTTATTCGATGGCTATCCAAGAACTATTGCTCAAGCTGAAGCATTAGATGCTTTTTTGCCAACAATTGGTTCAAAAGTTGCAGCAACGATCGCGCTTGAAGCCGATGATGAGGTTTTAGTGGCCAGATTATTGGAAAGAGGAAAAACCAGTGGAAGAGTTGACGATCAGGACGAAGACAAAATCAGAAATCGTTACCAAGAATATAACGAAAAAACAGCTCCATTAATGGGGTATTATAAAGCACAAAATAAGTTTCACGCTGTAAATGGAATAGGATCTATTCAAGAAATTACAGAAAGACTTACCGCTGTTATCGATAATTTATAGGAGCATCTGCTTCGCCAGTTCGCTTTGCTCGTGTCCAGCTGTACGTTTCAAGTCACAGCCATAAAAAAACTATTTTTCTATGTCATAAAAGGAGCTTCCGTTGGTCGCTCTTTTATAACAAGAAAAATTAGTTTTTTATAGCAGTGAGCTTTTCACTTCCATCTGGGCTATTAAAATAAGATTACACAAAACAAGGTTCTAAGAATCAAAAGTATAAACGAATTATCTAAACATTGGAAATAGTAATAATATTTTTTCTGATACTCTTAAATGGATTTTTTTCTATGTCAGAGATCGCATTGATTTCGGCCAGAAAAAACAGATTGGAAACCGCGGCAAAAAAGGGTAACAAAAGTGCTCAAATAGCTTTGGATTTAGCCAATTCCCCAAATAAGTTTTTGTCAACAGTACAAATAGGAATAACATTGATTGGAATACTTACCGGTATTTACAGTGGAGATAAAATCACCGCGGATATGGAGGTATTTGTAAAAGGATTTCATGTATTGATTCCGTTTGCACGATCAATTGCGGTTGGAATTGTTGTTGTAATATTGACGTTCTTTTCTTTGGTATTGGGAGAGTTATTGCCAAAACGAATTGGGTTGAACCATCCAGAAGGAATTGCCAAAGCAGTGGCATGGCCTATGAAAATTGTTTCTGTAATTACCGCACCTTTTATATGGTTGCTTACTACTTCGACAGAATTTTTATTGGATGTGTTGCAAATAAAACCTACAGCCGACGGAAAAGTAACTGAGGAAGAAATAAAAGCCATCATCAAAGAAGGTACTGAAGTTGGTGAGGTTCAGGAAATAGAACAAGATATAGTAGAGCGCGTTTTTCACATTGGAGACCGAAAAATCAATTCGTTGATGACGCACAGAAAATCGGTTATGCTCTTGCCTTTACACGCTGATAAAAATAAGGTAAAGGAATTTATGCTAAAAGAATTGCATTCCATTTATCCTGTTTATGGGGAAAATCACGATGATATTGTGGGAGTTGTAAATTTGAAAAATATCTTCGCCCATTTTGAAAACGAAAGTTTTAATTTGGCTGAAATAATGACCGACGCTCCATTTATGATGGAACAAACCACGGCATACAAAGCACTGGAGCAGTTTAAGGAAACAGGAATTCATTATGCATTGGTTTCAGATGAATATGGAGTTTTTCAGGGGGTAATTACGTTGAATGATATTCTTGAAGCACTGGTTGGTAATGCTTCCGATTTTTATAAGGACGATTTCCAGTTAATCGAAAGAGAGGACGGAACGTGGATGGTAGACGGGCATTATTCGCTACACGATTTTCTGACGTATTTCGAGTTGGATGATTTGATAAATGATTATGAAGTGACCACAGTAAGTGGATTAATAATGACCGAATTATCTCGTATCCCAAAAGAAGGAGAAAAGTTGATTTGGCAAAAATTTGAGTTAGAGGTCATCGATATGGATGGCGTGAAGATTGATAAAGTAATGGTTAAATCATTACAAAAACAGAAATAAAAATAGATGGCAGATGGCGATGGTAGTTTGATTTTTTTCAATCTAAAATCTAAAATCTAAAATCTGAAATTGAGAAAAATGACAGAAGGGAATTTTGTAGATTACGTAAAAATTTATGTTTCTTCAGGAAAAGGAGGAAAAGGATCTACGCATTTGCATAGAGAAAAATTTATTGAAAAAGGTGGACCAGATGGTGGTGATGGAGGACGAGGCGGACACGTTTATTTAGTTGGTAATAAAGGACTTTGGACTTTGTTTCACTTGAAATTTGCACGTCATATCAAAGCAGGTCACGGTGGAGATGGAGGAGGAGATCGCAGTACAGGTGCCGATGGTGAGGATAAATACATCGAAGTTCCGTTGGGGACAGTTGTAAAAGACAAAGAAACAGGCGAAACCCTTTTTGAAATTACGGAAGACGGAGAGAAGCAAATTCTTTCCCGAGGAGGTAAAGGAGGATTAGGAAACTGGCACTTCAGAAGTTCGACGAATCAAACGCCGAGATATTCACAGCCAGGTTTACCAGGTGTAGAAATGGATGTGATTTTGGAACTTAAAGTATTGGCCGATGTAGGTTTGGTAGGTTTTCCTAATGCAGGAAAATCAACATTACTATCTGTATTGACTTCTGCAAAACCAAAAATTGCAGATTACCCATTTACAACACTGAAACCAAATCTTGGAATTGTAGCGTACAGAGATTTTCAATCTTTTGTAATTGCCGATATTCCTGGAATTATAGAAGGTGCTGCCGAAGGAAAAGGATTAGGTCACTATTTCTTGCGTCATATTGAGCGTAATTCGACTTTATTGTTTTTAGTTCCAGTTGATACGCCAGATATTAAGGCGGAATATGACATTCTGGTAAATGAATTGACCAAATACAATCCAGAAATGTTGGACAAAGAACGTTTATTGGTGATTTCAAAATGCGATATGCTCGATGATGAATTAAAAGCAGAATTGAAAACAGAATTAGACGTTGCTTTCAAAGACATTCCTTATATGTTTATTTCGTCGGTAGCCCAACAAGGTTTGACTGAATTGAAAGACAAATTATGGAAGATGTTGAATGACTAAAAGGCATTATGATTAAAAAGAAAAAGGTATTCTAGCAATAGAGTGCCTTTTTTTTGTTTTGAACAATTCTTAAAATTGGGTTAATTGGAAAGTATTTGATTGTGTTTAAAGTAGTAAAACTTTAATATGGTTATTAAAATGATTATATTCGTGCCGCTAAAATAAAATATACCCAAATGAAAAAAATTGTATTATTCTTGACCATGTGCCTAATGGCTTTTCCAGTGAGAGCCGATGAAGGAATGTGGTTTTTGATGTTTATCGAAAGACTGAACCATAGAGATATGGAAAAAATGGGCTTGCAATTGACAGCCGAAGAAATTTATAGTATCAATCATCATAGTTTGAAAGATGCTGTAGTTCAATTCAACGGAGGTTGTACGGCCGAGATTGTTTCAAAAGAAGGTTTGGTACTTACCAATCACCACTGCGGATACAATGCCATTGCAGAACTTTCTACCGAAGAACAAAACTATTTAAAGAATGGATTTTGGGCTAAAAACCGAAGTGAGGAGTTAAAACCAAAATCATTGTACGTGCGTTTCTTTGTTCGTATGGATGACGTTTCCAAAAGAATTTTATCAAAAGTAAATGATAAAATGACCGAAACAGAACGCAATAAAGTAATCCAACAAGAAATTGCACTGATTGAAAAAGAAAATAATGAAGGTGGAAAATACACAGTATCCGTTCGTCCATTTTTTCAAGGAAACGAATATTACTATTTTGTTTACCAAGATTATAAAGACGTTCGTTTGGTAGGAACACCTACTGAAAGTCTTGGGAAATTTGGTGGAGATACTGATAACTGGGAGTGGCCACGTCATACTGCCGATTTCTCAATGTTCAGAGTGTATGCAGATAAAGACGGAAATCCTGCCGAATATTCCAAAGACAATGTGCCTTTGCAGCCGAAACACCATTTGCCAATAAATATTACCGGAGTAAAAGAAAATGATTTTGCGATGATTTTGGGTTATCCTGGAAGAACGAATCGTTGGATGCCATCGGGAGGAATTGCACAAAATGTTAGTTATGCTTATCCTGCTTGGGTTGAAGGAGCGAAGACTGGAATGGACAACATGAAGAAATTCATGAAACAAGATGCGACAATAAACTTGAAATACGCTTCTAAATATGCTTCGACTGCTAATTATTGGAAAAACCGCCAAGGGATGATTGATGCATTGACTAAAGCAAAAACAGCTAGTGCAAAGTCAAATGAAGAAGCTAAGTTCAATGCTTGGGCCAATAAACCTGAGAACAAAGAAAAATACGGAAATGTTATTGCTACAATAAATGACTATTATGCAAAAACAAATTTGAAATCACGTCATGACAATTATCTTACCCAATTGATGAGAACGACTTCTTTTGGAGCAGGACCGTCTGTATTAGGGAATGCATTGATTGGTTATTACAAAGAAAATGATGCTAAAAGAGCCGAAATGCTACCGAAGATAAATAGCTTAATTGATAATTATTATGGTGAGTTTTATGCTCCTTTGGAAAAGGAAGTTTTGACAGCACAATTGAATTTGTATGCTGCTAAAGCATCTGAATATGGTTTGGCTCCAATTGTGGCTAAAATGAAGGAAACCAATAAAGGTAATTTTGCTGCCGATGTGGATAAAGCAATTTCGGGAAGTATTTTTACCAATAAAGAAACGGTTGAGGCTTTTATGAAAAATCCAAATGCCGAATTAATAGTTGCCGATCCTTTGTATGTGATTTCAAATGATTTGGTAACAAAAGTCAGAGCCAAATCTGAGGAACAATTAAAAGCGGATGATGATTTCGCTATTGCTTACCGCAAATTGGTGGAAGGTTTAAGAGAATCAAAATTGAATACCATTCAGTATCCAGATGCCAATTCTACTTTGCGTTTAACGTATGGTAAAGTTCGTTCTTTACCTGCTGACAAAAGAAATGATGCCAAAATAAACAATTATACAACAATGACCGGTATGGTCAATAAGTATAAAGCAGGAGATTCTGAATTTGATTTGCCAGCTCGTTTGTTGGAATTAAACAAAGCAAAAGATTTTGGTGAATATGCAGATAAAGCTGGATATATGCCTGTGAATTTCTTGACTGATAACGATATTACTGGTGGGAATTCAGGTTCTCCAGTATTGAATGGAAAAGGAGAATTAATCGGTGTGGCTTTTGATGGAAATATTGAAGCGATGGCAGGAGATGTTATTTTTGATAAAAAATTGCAACGTACCATCAATCTTGACATTCGTTTCGTGCTTTGGGTTATTGACAAATATGCCGGTGCTCATAACATCATTGACGAAATGACGATTGTGAAAGAATCACAACCTTAAAAAATAAATCACATATTGTTATTGAAAATTAAAACCCCGTCTAGTTATTAAAACAGACGGGGTTTCTTTTTATAAAATGATTAATCATAATAAGTGTCAAATAAAAACTGAAGGGTTTCATCGATATTATTGGCTTTCATGGTTGGGTACTTGATAGGGGAATCAAGCCAGTTTTCGATTATTAGATCAAAATCATCACCAACATCGTACAGTACAGGAACACCCATTTTCTTCAGAGCGGCCGCATTGCATTCTTGTTCATAATGTTTGCGAATAGGAATCGAAAGTATTTTTTTACCAAGATATAATGCTTCGGCAGGCGTTTCAAATCCACCTCCAGTAATAATTCCTTCACAATTGATGAGGCTTTTATTAAAGTACTGTTGATTGACTGGAAAATAGGTAACGTTCTTAATTGTGTGTTTGGTTTTTATGTCATTCAAAAACCAATGAAATTTTAAATTAGGAAGTTTGTTGAATGCTTTTTCTAAGCAATCTTTTTGAAAAGAAGGCAAGTAAACAGTTATATGCCCTGCATCTTTGGGTTCGGCATTTACGATTTCGTCTTTGATGATGGGAGGATAAATAAAATCATCGTATTTGTCAAAATGCAATCCAATGTTTTTTGGAGAGGGAGCGTAATGTTTGAGAATCATTTCGCCCATAACACTTTTCTTGTCCGGTCTGGGAGTTTTGGACGATATAAAACTTGCTTGATGTCCAAATTGTATCGAATGCACTTTTTGAAGCTTGCAAGCCAACGAAGTAATCGAGTCAAAATCATTGATGACCACATCGTAATTTTTCAGGGGCAAAGCATCGGCGTCTTTATAGATTTGTCTCGGTTTAATGTTTTTGGCAATGTCCCAATAATCCAAACCGCCGCATTTACTGTAATGCAAACTACAACCCTCACTTTTGTATTTTATAGGCAAATTGATGTCCAGACTGGCATTGTTACCGCTTAAGAAAAAATCAACCTCTCCAAATTTTTGCAGATAAGGATACAATTGTACCGCTCTGCTGATGTGTCCGTTGCCTGTTGCCTGTATGGCATAAAATATTTTCATTGCTGTATATTTTTATTTTTTTATAAGAACTCGATAAATGTCTAATCTCTCAATGTTATTAATAGTGTCTTTTGTTTATCTCGCAAAGCCGCAGAGTCGCAAAGTTTATTTTTTTCCTCTTTGCGTCTTAGCGCCTTTGCGAGAGAAGATTTAGCAAAACTCAGCATGAAATCTCTCAATGTTATTAATAGTGTTTCTGTTTATCTCGCAAATCGGCAGAGTCACAAAGTTTAATTTTGTTTCTCTTTGCGTCTTAGCGCCTTTGCGAGAGAAAAATTTAGCAAAACTTAGCATGAGACTATTTCCGATTTTTAGGAGAGAATCTTGTTTACAATGTCGTTGACCATTTTTTCCTCATTGCTGTCGGCATCCTTGTAATGCTCTTTTTTATACTGATAAAGGCTCCATTTTTGTTTTTTGTATTCTAATGCAGTCAGATTTTCTATCCAATCTCCACTGTTCAGGTACATGACTTTTCCGTGTTCATTTTCTACTTCCTTCATCTGGGGTTTGTGAATGTGTCCACAAATAACATAACTACATTTTTTTTGAATAGCAACATCGGCTGCGGTAGTTTCAAAATTGGATATAAAAGAAACCGCTTTCTTGACGCTGTCTTTTATCATTTTGGAATAGCTTCTTTTTTCTTTGCCTAAAAGAGTCAGAAACCAATTAATCAAACTGTTGATCAGAATCAATAAATCATATCCTTTTCCGCCCAGTTTGGCAAGTATTTTGGCATAGCCTTGAGTGGAAGAATCGAACACATCGCCATGAAAAATCCATGCTTTTTTGCCGTCCAAATCCAATGTCAGTTTGTCAACCAATTCGAAATTGCCTAAAACAAAATCAGAATATTTTCGTAGCGCCTCATCGTGATTTCCGGTAATGTAAATGACACGGGTACCGAGATTGGACATTTTTATGATCTGTCTCAGAACATTCATGTGAGCAGCCGGGAAGTAGCTTTTGGTGAAACTCCACATATCGATAATATCGCCATTAAGAACTAATGTTTGTGGGTTTATTGATTTTAGATACTGCAGTAACTCTTTGGCGTGGCAGCCATAAGTTCCTAAATGGACATCACTTATAACCACCAGTGGAATTTTTCTTTTCCTTTTCATTTTTAGTTTTTACGAAAGTAAGACCGCTATGTTATCCTAATGTATTCTTAGTATTATTTGTGTATAAAAAAGTATTGGTTTTTATAGATGATATTTTTAGGAATTAAAATACAGCTGAAGGTGTTTAGAGAAATGATTAGGAAGTAATAAATGATATCAAAATTGATATATCACTTCTAATTTAAAAAATTAACATTATGTTTGTCAGACTAAGTCCTTATAATTGAAATGGAGTGCGTAGGTCAGATTTTGTAACGCCTATTTTAATTGGATGGAAAAATTAAAACAAATATAACTTAAAACAAAAAACACACGTTGCTAATAAATTTCAAGTCATCGCAGCAATATTTCAAGTCAATGTGTGTAAAGAAGGAATAAATCGGTTTCTGGAATTGACAGAAACCCCAATAAAAACTAATTAACCATAAAACCACCTTATATCCATTTATGAAAAAAGTAAAGTTAAGTCTGATAATTATTCTTTCAATAATCTGTACTCAATTGCAGGCACAAGCACCAACAAGAGATCGTCAAAAAGAAGAAAAAATTGAAAAACAACTCGAGGCGATTGATCCTTCATTGGTACAAATTTTTAAAGAGGCTACCGTTGCCATGGACAAACAAAATTATAAACTGGCAGACAGTCTATATTCTATTGTTTATTCGAAAGCTCCCAATTTTGATCCTGTCCTACGCCGACACGGCAGTTTACAATCAAGTTTAGGAAACACAAAAGAAGGAATAGATTTATGTAAAAAGGCAGTCGAAATAAACAGATCAGCTTACAACTTAACAAGTTTAGCGGAGGGATATTTGATTTCGAAGGATACAACAAAGCTCTATGAAGCGCAACAATTATTTAAAGAAGCCACAAAACTTCCAAACGGGGAAGATGTAGATATTTTAGCTGGGTATGTTCAAATTTCACTTCAAGTAAATGATATCACCACTGCAAAAGAAGTAGTGGAAAAATTGAAAGCAAAATATCCAAATGAGATGCTTACCCATTATTATTCGTCTATAATGTTGGCCTATGGAGAACAATGGAGAGAAGCCAAAAAAGAAATACTCAAAGCACAAGAAAAGGGCCTTCCGCAAGAAGAAGTTGATAGAATTTTGAATTTGGGCATAAATAATGAAATACTCAAAATGAATGCAGTCATTTATTTTGGTGTAATTGTAGCTGTTTGGGCTTTTGGGCTTTTATTGTTGTTCCTTGTAGGCAAATTTTTCTCAAACGTTACTTTGAAAGCCATCGAGAATAATCAGTTGGAAACAAGTTCTGTAAAACCAGGAGGTTGGTTGCGCTCAGGATATAAAACTCTAATTAACGTAGGTGGGTTTTATTATTATATATCGCTACCTATAATACTTGTTTTGGTTATAGGACTCACAGTTGGAATAATATACCTCTTTTTATTGGCTGGAACTATTCCCATTAAACTTGTAGCTATTTTGGTTATTGGTGCAGTAGTCACTATTTATAATATGATCCGTTCATTGCTTTTAAAAGTTGATTATACAGATCCAGGTCGAGAATTAAAAAGAGATGAGGCTCCAAATCTATACAATCTGACGGATGAAGTAGCACAGATAATGGGAACTCGCCCCATAGAAGAAATTCGTATTACTCCATTGAACGATTTGGCCGTTTATGAAAAAGGGACAAGGAGGGAGAAAATGAATGATAGAGGAAAACGAATTCTGATACTTGGTACCGCTGTTTTAAAAGATTTCAAAAAGGGAGATTTTAAAGCTGTATTGGCCCATGAGTATGGACATTTCACACACAGGGATACGGCCGGTGGTGAAGTTGCATTTAGAGTGCAAAACGATATTACCAAATATTTTATAGCATTACACAATGCACAACAGAATACGATATGGAACGTTGCTTTTCATTTTCTCAGGTTGTATAATTTTATATTTCAAAGGATAAGCTGTGGAGCAACACGTCTTCAAGAAGTTCTTGCCGACAGGGTAGCAGCCGAAACATTTGGTACACCTTCATTTGTAAATGGGTTGACTCACGTTATTAAAAGACAAATTGAGTTTGGAAAATATGCTAATGTTGAAATTGAAGAAGCTGTGGAATTGAAAAGACCGATAAATAATCTTTATGAGTTAAAAGGGAATCATAGTGCAACAATTGAAGAAGAACTGCATAAATTGATAAACAGTGTAACCACTGAAGACGATACACACCCTAGTCCGGCTGACAGATTCAGATATATAGATGGAATTAAAACTGCAAATATTTTGGAAGATGATTCGTTAGTGAAAGATTTGTTCCAAGATTGGAGTGGTTTGACTGATGAAATGACCAAAACGATAGAAGCTAGGATTGACAGGAACTAATAGTTATAATTCACAAGAATTGGATGTTTTGATAAATTCGAATAAAGAGTCTTGATTTAGTTTCAAATCTCCTATATTATCAAAACGTTTGCAACCTTAACGAAAACAATAAAATATGAATAAAATTTTCTTTATGATTTGCTTTTTGACAATTTCAAATATTGCAAAATCTCAGACTAAAGCTCTTACTGATAATGGAAAAGAAGTGCTTCTATTTGACAATGGTACTTGGACATATTTGCAAGACAGTAGTAGCGTGAATTCAACTTCAATTGACTCATTGACATTAAACAAAAATAAATTTACCAAAACAAGCCAAGCAACATTTTTAGTAAAAAGTACTTCCTTTAATGTTGGTGTTTTTATAAATCCTTCCAAATGGGCTTTCGCATCACATAAAGACAATGAGAAAACCCCTGAATATAGGTTTAGTTTAAAATCAGGAGAGGGATATGCATTGATGATTACAGAGAAGACTCAGGTCGATCTTGAAAATATGCGACAAATTGCTCTTCTGAATGCGCAAAAAGCATCTTTTGATGTAAAAGAAACAAGTGCTGAGTATAGAATCGTAAATAATAAAAAAATGTTGTGCCTAAAATTTCAAGGAACCGTCAAGGGAATTAAATTAGCATACTTTGGGTATTATTATTCAAATCCAAATGGGACAGTTCAATTGTTAGGTTTTTCAAGCCAACAATATTTTGACAGTATTCAAAAAGAGTTGGAAAATTTTCTAAATGGATTAGTTGAGATTTAAAAATCGAAAGACAGTAATATACAATAGTGCTAGAATTAATTTAAGCAATTGTCCTAATTTGAAAATGATTCTCTATTCTATAAGTTTTTGAAAATCCAAAAATAAGAATTAATTTAGAGTTAAATTACTAATAAAGAGCGTTTTGTGTTTTGGTTCTCTACCATAATAAAGCATGTTTTTTTTGTTAACTCTAACAATTCAATAGACCAATTTATGGCATCACTTACTAATACCAGAATAGAATCCATTGACTTACTAAAAGGTTTGGTGATGGTCATAATGGCGCTAGACCATGTGAGGGATTATTTTCATTATTCGGCTTTCTTTTTTGACCCAACAGACCCAATTCAAAGTAATTTGCCTATTTTTTTCACACGATGGATAACCCATTTTTGTGCACCTACATTTAGTTTTTTGGCAGGGATGTCCGCATTTATGGTGGGCAAAAGGAAAACGCAGCATCAGTTATTCAGTTTTTTATTCAAGCGTGGACTTTGGTTGGTTTTTATAGAGTTGACGGTAGTAGGTTTTGCGTGGTTTTTTGATATTCACTTCAGGACTTTTGGTCTACTTGTGATATGGTCATTGGGGATTAGTATGATAGTCTTGGCGGCTTTAATTTATTTGCCAAGAATTTATATTCTAGTTTTTAGCTTGTTGCTTATTTGCTGCCATAACTTGTTTGACAACGTTCATTTTTCGGGTAATATACTGTGGTCCCTTATTCATGAACAAACTTTTTATCCACTATCTGAGCATACTCAATTACTAATTGGATACCCACTTGTTCCATGGATTGCCGTAATGTCTTTAGGATATTATTTCGGTGCATTTTATGATAAATCTGTTGACGATAATAAGCGAAGAAAATTGTTCAACTCTGTAGGAGGAATTGCTATAGCTCTTTTTATTCTATTAAGATTAACAAATTTGTATGGAGACCCAAAGGAATTTAAACACTATAGCACTTTATCTCAAGACTTAATTTCGTTTTTGAATCCAAGTAAATATCCTCCTTCACTTTTGTATTTGTTGATGACTTTGGGTGGGGCTTTCTTGTTTTTGGCTAACACACAAAAACTCAAAGGAAAAATTGTTGACTTCTTCTCGATTTTCGGGAGAGTTCCTTTTTTTTATTACATTCTGCATCTTTACTTTATTCATATAATTGCAATGATTTTTGCTGAACTGTCTGGTTTTGGTTGGCAAAAATTCATTTTCTCAACTTGGATAGGATTTGAACCCAATATGAAAGGCTATGGTTTTAGTCTTTTTGTGGTTTATGCAGTTTGGATTGGAATTGTTCTTATGCTTTATCCATTATGTAAAAAGTTTGACGAGTATAAACAAATGAACAGGGAAAAATGGTGGTTGAGTTATTTGTAAAAATAATTTGTTAATCAATAAATGAATAGAATAACATGAATCCTAAAGTTGATTTTTATTTTGATAAAACCTCAAAATGGCAACCAGCATTGGAGCAATTAAGAAGAATTGCTCTTGATTGTCAGCTAACCGAGGAGTTGAAATGGGGTGCTCCTTGCTACACGTTTCAAGGTAAGAACATTGTTTTAATTCATGATTTTAAAGAATACTGCGCTTTTCTGTTTTTCAAAGGAGCTTTGTTAAGTAATGCCGATGGTATTTTGATCCAACAATCAAAGAATGTGCAGGCGGCGAGACAGATTCGGTTCACCGATGTTCAGGAAATAGTGGGTCAGGAAGCTATTTTGAAAGCCCATATTTATGAAGCCATTGAAGTGGAAAAAGCAGGGTTGGAAGTTAAATTCAAAAAAACGGAAGAATTCATTCTTGTGGAAGAATTTAAAAAGAGATTGGACGAACTGCCAGATTTGAAAAAGGTGTTCGAAGCGTTGACACCTGGACGACAAAGAGCCTATATGTTGCATTTTTCGGCACCCAAACAATCGAAAACCCGTGAGTCGAGGGTTGAAAAATGCATACCGCAAATTCTCGACGGAAAAGGATTGAATGATTAGTATATTTGAGGAAAAAATAAAGAATCTATTTTAACCCTTGAATAAAAATCATGTCTGAAATATTCAAAAATCATTTAGAAAAATTCATCGTAATAGACGAAAGAGAGTTTTCGGATATTTTAGCTTTTTTTCAGATTAAAAAAGTCAAGAAAAAAGAGAATTTACTTGCTGAAGGACAGGTTTGCAAATCCCATTATTTTGTACTGAACGGTTGTCTGCGAAAATTTTTTATCAATGCGAAAGGAATGGAACAAACTACGGAATTTGCAATAGAAAATTGGTGGATTACAGACAACTTTGCTTACGAGCGAGGTCTGTCAACAGAATTTTATATTCAAGCTGTTGAAAATTCTGAGATTTTAGTAATTGACCGTGATGCACAAGAAAAGCTATTGACTGAATTCCCGAAAGTTGAACGTTATTTTAGATTTATCTACCAACGGGCTTACGCAGCAACGCAAATGCGAATAAAATATCTGTATGATTTTTCTAAGGAAGAATTCTACGATCATTTGTGTAAAGGACATCCCGAATTTGTACAAAGGATTCCACAGTATTTAATTGCTTCCTTTTTAGGTTTTACACCTGAATATTTAAGCGAAATCAGAAATAAAAAGCGTTCTTAAACTGGTTTAAGTTTTTTCCATTATCTATTTCAGAAATTTGTCCTGTTAATTTAAAACAAACAAATAAAATGGAAAAGAGAATAAACATCAACGAAATAGAACCTCAGGCTTATAAAGCGATGTACGCTTTGGAGGGTTATTTGGCAGCATCTCAATTGTCAAAAACAAATAAAGAATTAATAAAAATTAGAACATCCCAAATTAATGGATGTGCGTTTTGTATTGATATGCATACAAAAGATGCACTGAAATATGGAGAAACCAATCAACGTATTTTTTTACTGAATGCTTGGCGTGAGACCAATTTATTTACCGAGGAAGAAAAAGTGATTTTGGCCATTACCGAAGAAATTACTTTGATTCATAATCATGGTTTATCTGATGATACGTATAAAAAAGCAGAACAGTTTTTTGATAAAAACACCATCGCACAGATTATAATGGCTATCGTAACCATAAATGCTTGGAACAGAATTGCCGTGAGCACACAGTTGGAGCCAGCGAAATAGAACGTTTGTTTACAATGGAATAACAGAAAAGCGTAAGAGTCAAGAACTTTTACGCTTTTTTTGTGGTTAAAGTCTAAGTTGTGCAAAGTTCCTAGCTGTATTATTGATTTGATTTCATTCCTATTTTTAAGTTAAAAGGCTTCTATTCTTTTAAAAATTCTTTATTTTTGGTGAATGAAACTACTGGCAAGCGTCTTTTTGTTATTTCCAATATTATTGTTTTCTCAATCTTTTGAAAAAGGAGAAAAACTGTTCATTGATGGAAAATTCGATCAAGCGCAGCCTATTCTGGAGAGTTACTTAAAAAACAATCCGTCAAATCTTAAAACCATAGAGTATTTGGGAGATATTGCAGGGTATAATAAGTCTTGGGACAAAGCAATTTCCTATTATAATAATCTGAAAACATTAAAACCCACAGAAGCTAATTATTATTACAAATACGGTGGTGCTTTGGGAATGAAATCTTTGGAAGTCAATAAATTCAGAGCATTGGGAATGATTAGTGAAGTGAGATCTTCTTTTGAAAAAGCCATAGCTTTAAACCCAAAACACATCGATGCACGTTGGGCTCTCATTGAGTTGAATTTGAAATTGCCTGGAATTGTGGGAGGAAGTGAATCCAAAGCTATCAAGTATTCGAGTGAATTAAGAGAAATATCTCCAGTTGACGGGTATTTGTCACGTGGTCATATCGAGGAATATTTCGATAGATATTCAAATGCCGAACAACAGTATAAAAGAGCTATTTTGATAGGAGGTTCAAAGGTTTGTTATCAAAAATTGGCCGATTTGTATAAAAATAAAATGAAACAACCCGATAAAGCCAATAAGGTTTGGGAAGATTATAAAAACAGAAAGTAAAGGTTATTCGATAACATTTTTGTCTATTAAACCTATTAACGAATAAACGAATAAACATAAATGAGAACACATTTCATTGCCATAGGCGGAAGCGCAATGCACAACCTAGCATTGGCATTACATAACAAAGGATATCAAGTTACGGGAAGTGACGATGCCATTTTTGAACCTTCAAAATCAAGATTGGAAAAAAAAGGAATTCTGCCAGTAGAGTTGGGGTGGTTTCCTGAAAAAATCACATCCGATATTGAAGCCGTAATACTTGGAATGCATGCCAAAGCCGATAATCCTGAACTTTTGAAAGCGCAGGAATTAGGACTTAAAATTTATTCGTATCCAGAGTTTTTATACGAACAGTCCAAAAACAAAACCCGTGTAGTCATTGGTGGTTCACACGGGAAAACGACGATAACTTCGATGATTTTGCATGTGATGCATTATCATAATATTGAAGTGGATTATATGGTGGGAGCACAGTTGGAAGGCTTTGATACGATGGTGCATCTTACCGAAGAGAATGATTTTATGGTTTTGGAAGGTGATGAATATTTGTCTTCTCCAATTGACAGAAGACCTAAATTTCATTTATACCAGCCAAATATCGCCTTGATTTCTGGAATTGCTTGGGATCATATTAATGTTTTTCCAACCTATGATTTTTATGTGGAGCAGTTTGAAATTTTTATTGATAAAATTACAAACGGTGGAATTTTGGTTTACAATGAAGACGATTCTGAAGTAAAACGTGTTGCCGAAAAAGCGACTAATCCTATACGTAAATTGGCTTATCATACGCCAAATTATACTGTAAACGATGGGGTAACATTGTTGGAAACCCCAGAAGGGCCTATGCCTATTGAAGTATTCGGTGCGCATAATTTAAATAATTTAGCCGGAGCCAAATGGATTTGCCAGAACATGGGAGTCGATGAAGCCGATTTTTATGAAGCGATTGCCAGTTTCAAAGGAGCATCTAAACGCTTGGAAAAAATTGCCGAAAGTAAAACAAAAGTAGCCTACAAAGATTTTGCTCATTCACCAAGTAAAGTGGCCGCGACTACCAAAGCCGTGAAAGAGCAATATCCAAATCGTACAGTTGTGGCTTGTTTAGAATTACACACCTACAGCAGTTTGAATGCAGAGTTCTTGAAAGAATATGAAGGCGCATTGGAATATGCTGACGTAGCAGTAGTTTTTTATTCGCCGGATGCTGTAAAAATCAAACAATTGGAAGAAGTTACATATGAACAAATTGCCAAAGCTTTCAATAGAGAGGATTTGATTATTTATACCAATCCAAAAGATTTTAAAGATTATTTGTTTAATCTAAATCTTGAAAATTCTGCTTTATTATTAATGAGTTCAGGGAATTATGGTGGATTGAATTTTGATGAGGTGAAAAGTTTGATTGAATAGAAATGGTTCTTTATAATGTACAATATGCCAATTGCAATTTTGTAATTGGCATATTTTTTTTGCATAGTTATTTCAAAATCAAATAAGAAATTAATTTTATTGTATGATTTTTCTCTTTTTTTAATACATTAGCAAAACTAAGATTTAAGATTTATGGACTCAATAGTAAAAGTTGTAAAAACAACCAGCGAGAATTCTGATTTTTTGTCGTTGATAAAGACATTTGATATGTATTTGTGGGAACGATACCCAGAATTGAAGACCAATTATTGGGGAAACAATATCATAGAGTTGAACAGGAATGTAGTAGTAATTTATTTGGATGAAAAACCAGTTGCCTGTGGATGTTTCAAGAAATATGATAAGAATACAATTGAAATAAAACGAATGTTTGTTTCTCCAGAAGCTCGCGGATTGGGATTGGCTCAAAGAGTATTGCAAGAATTGGAACTTTGGGCAAAAGAATTGGACTATTCAGTTTCACTTTTAGAAACGTTGCATAAACAGCAAGAAGCGATTAGTTTGTATCAAAAAGTAGGATATGTAATTGTCGATAATTACGGGCCTTATATTGGATTAGATAAAAGTGTTTGTATGCAAAAAATAATAGGGAAAATAGATAAGTAAGTAGGGTCGCTTGAAATAGTATAAATTTAAATCTTTATGAAATTATGATTTTAGACGATTCTAATTCCCCCTTCGGGGGCCAGGGGGCTTTTCCCATTACCAATTGGTCCGAAGACGATAAGCCTCGTGAAAAATTGATGCTCAAAGGCAAAAGTGTTTTGAGTGATGCCGAATTGATTGCAATACTGATCGGTTCTGGAAGCCGAAATGAATCGGCGGTGGGTTTGAGTAAACGAATTTTGGCAAGTGTAGATCATAATTTGAATGCTTTGGGGAAGCTATCTATTGCACAATTAATGAATTTTAAAGGAATTGGCGAAGCCAAAGCGATTTCGATAATTGCCGCAATGGAGTTGGGAAGGAGAAGGAGAAACGAAGATGCAGCTGAGTTGACGAAAATAACGTCCAGTAAAGCAGTTTTCGAAATTATGCAGCCGATAATAGGCGAGTTACCTCACGAAGAATTTTGGGTTTTGTTTTTGAATAATTCCAACAAAGTGCTTTTCAAAACTCAGTTAAGCAAGGGAGGAATGACCGGAACAATGGTCGATGTCCGAATTGTATTCAAAATTGCTTTTGAACAAAACGCAACTGCAATAATCCTCGCACATAATCATCCTTCCGGAAAATTGCAAGCCAGCGATGCCGATATTCAAATAACTAAAAAGATTAAAACGGCAGGGCAACAATTAGATATTCCTGTTTTGGACCATATAATCATAACAGAAAATGGTTACTTTAGTTTTGTTGATGAAGGAATATTTTAAAAAACTTGCCTAAATAAGACATTTGTCTTATATTTACAGACAAATGTATTTTTATGGAAGCGATTAAATTAAAACCAAGAGAAGCTATTGATAAAGCTGTTAGAGTTTTGGTAAATAGAGTGGAGCAGGAGAGAGGATATAAGCTTTTGAATAAGAAAATCACTTATGATGAGTTTTTGAAAAATAGAATGCTGATTGTTCACGCTATCCGCGAAGGAATTCCGTATGAGCTTTTTAATTTGATAAAAGAAATAACCCCTTTTAATGAAGAGGATTGGGCTTCTTTTTTAGGGATTTCCACAAAATCACTTCAAAGGAATAAAATCAAAGAAGATTTTATTTTCAAACCTTTACAATCCGAAAAAATATTAGAATTGGCTGAGGTGACTTCTTTAGGGAATGATGTTTTTGACACAGAAACACAATTTTACTTGTGGTTAAATACACCTTCATTTGCGCTTGGAAATTTACAACCAATTGAATTACTCCGAGATTCTTACGGTAAAGAAATGGTAGTGAATGAATTGAATAAAATAGATCAAGGGATTTTTGTTTAATGGAAGTTTTTCGATTAGCACGCAAAAAACACCCTATTGAATTGTCAGGAAAAGGGGCTTCAATTTCTGGTGCGCGTTGGAATTCAAAAGGGACAGAGATTATTTATTGTGCCCAGAATAGAGCCTTGGCAATGGCCGAAGTCTTGGTTCATCTTTCATTGGCCACTTTGCCCAATGATTTTGTGATGCTGACAATTGATATTCCTGATGATATTTTCGTAGAAATTTTAGATCCCAATAAATTATCTATAGATTGGAATGTTTTTCCTTGTACCTTTGAGACACCTCTTTTGGGAGATGATTTCATAAGAAGAAACGTAGCTTGTATTTTGAAAGTTCCATCGGCTGTAGTAAAAGGTGATTTCAATTTTTTAATTAATCCATATCATATAGATTTTTATAAAATTAAAATTACTGAACAAATTGATTTTCCTTTCGACAAACGAATTTTTAAATAATGCCATTACATGTTTTCTACTAAAATTACCGATATATTCTTCGACTTAGATCATACACTTTGGGATTTTGATGTCAATTCGGAATTGGCTTTTGATACCATTTTGAAGAAAGATCATCCAACAATCGAAATTGCTGATTTCATAGAAAAGTACGTTCCAATCAATCAAGCCTGTTGGAAATTATACCAATATGATAAAATTACACATGCTGAATTGCGATATAATCGTCTCAAACATACTTTCGATGCGTTGGAATATTTTGTTTCGGATGCTCAAATAGAAAGTATAGCGCATGATTATATTCAGTTATTGCCTGAAAATAATCGTTTATTTGATGGTACAATTGAAGTACTGGAATATCTAGAAAAAAAGTATAAATTGCATATTATTACCAACGGTTTTGCCGATGTGCAATACAAAAAAATGAACAATTCGAACATTTCTGGTTTTTTCAAAACGATAACCAATTCAGAGATGGCAGGTGTTAAGAAACCTAATCCTGTTATTTTTGAGTATGCACTTAATGCGGCTCAAGCCAATAAAGAAAGCAGTATCATGATTGGAGATTGTCTAGAGGCCGATGTACAAGGTGCGTTGAATGCAGGATTAGATGCTATTTTTTTTAATGATAAAAAAATTAAAGTAGAGAAAAACATCAAACAAGTGACTCATTTATTAGAATTAAAAAAATATTTATAAAACATGAAGACTAAATTTCTATTCCTGTTGTTGCTTGTTTCAAGCTATGGTTTTTCCCAATCGGTCAATGATTATCCCGCAGTTATTATTCCTTTAAAATATGATTTTCTTAAAAGCGAAAATCAGTACCGACTGAGTACATTGACAAAAGTTAATTTAAAAAAAGCAGGTTTTGAGGCTTTTTATGCCAATGAAACAATTCCAAAAGAATACAGTGATAGATGCAGTCTATTAAATGTGGATGTATTGAAAGAAAGCGGATTTTTGATAACTAAATTGTATGTTGCTCTTAAAGATTGTAATGGTAAAGTGATTTTTAAATCCGAAGTAGGAAAAAGCAAAGAGAAAGATTATGAAGTTGCCTACACCGAAGCATTAAATATGGCTTTTGCATCTGTTTATGCATTGCACTATAAATACAATGGAAAAGTGACTGCTTCGAATCAAAACACTACAGTTGTTTCATCACCTGCGGAAACATCACCTGCATCCTATGTAACTGCCGTTCCTGTCACTACAGCAGCCGTAGCTGTGAATGTGCTAAGTAGCAGTATCGAACCAGATGGTAATGTATTGTTTGCGCAACCTATCAAAAATGGATTTCAATTAGTGGATAGCACACCAAAAGTGGTTATAAAAGCATATAAAACCACAAACCCTTCTATTTATTTGGCATTTAAAGAAAATATTCAAGGAGTTATGGTTTTAAAAGAAAATCAATGGTTCTTTGAGTATTATGAAAAAGATACTTTAATGTCTGAGAAAATAGCTGTGAAGTTTTAGGCAATAACAACCTAAAATCTAAAACCTGCAATCTTAATTCTGCAATCTAAGACCTCAATACCCGTATTTATCCTTCCATCTATTTTTC